>NZ_JBMKIF010000015.1:0-120655 GCF_049238025.1 Enterobacter cloacae complex sp. IR5458 | reverse complement strand
ACTAAAAGTGTTACCTATGTTCCCGGTCTGATCTGTCACCTATGTATCCGGTCATACAGTAGCGCCACCGGGCACGTGAGGAGGAGTGACAATGTCACATTTAAACGACGTGATCGCCCGCGTGGATGCCGCCATCGACGAGAGCGTGATTGCCCATATGAACGAACTGCTGATTGAACTGAGCGATGATGCCGAGCTCAGCCGGGAAGAACGCTATACCCAGCAGCAGCGTCTGCGTACCGCGATTTCGCATCACGGTAAGCAGCATAAAGAAGAAATGGACGCGCGGCAGGAACAGCTGACCAAAGGCGGCACGATTCTGTAGCCTCAAAACTGGCGTCGTGCGACCAGCCAGGCCCCGACAACCAGCATCACCGCACCGCACACCGGGCCTGCCAGGGCGCGGAGTGGAACGCCATGGCTTCTCAGAACGTCCATCACCAGCCCACCGATCAGCTGGCTGGCCACCAGTACGGCGATGGTGGTCGCTGCGCCAACGTTCTGATATCCGCTGATACTGGCAAATACGAAAAACGAACCCAGCAGTCCCGGAATAAGCGTCCACCAGCGCACCGTTGCGGCCAGCTCGCTAAACCCGGCGACGCCCTGTTTCAGCAGCAGAATGCTGACAAACAGCACGATGCCGACCAGCGAGTTGAGCAGCATCGCGATCAGAATGGTGGAGGAGGATTGGGTGATGCGCACCATCAAGGTATTCTGCACCACCAGACCGATCCCCGCCGCCACCAGAAATGCCAGCGTCAGTGATTGATTCATGGAATAGCGTCCGGGTCGCTGCGCTCGTCAAGCTGCAGCTGCATAAAGATTAAGTCCAGCCACCGGCCAAACTTGGTTCCCACCTGCGGCATTTGTCCGGTAGTCACGAAACCGAGGGTTTCATGAAGGTGAATGGAGGCCTGATTTTGCGCTTCAATACCGGCCACCATCACATGTTTACCGAGGGTGCGGGCCTCGTTAATCAGCGCTTTCATCAACGTGCGGCCAATCCCCTTGCCCTGATGATCCGGATGGACATAGACCGAATGTTCTACCGTATGGCGGAAACCATCAAAGGCTCGCCAGTCACCGAAAGAGGCGTATCCGGTAATAACACCGTTTTCCTCGCTCACTAGAACCGGATAGCCTGCAAGTGTACGAGCCTCAAACCACGCGATACGGTTATTGGTATCGACGGTTTTATCGTTCCAGATCGCGGCAGTGTGCAGCACCGCGTGGTTATAGATCTCTCCTATCGCAGCGCAGTCTTCTTTGCAGGCATGACGAACGATCATTATGTTCCCTCTGTGTGTTGTTCACTATAGTATTACGTTGTAGATACGATATTACACAACTGCATCGTCCGGGCGCTACGCCATAAGCCCTATTTTTTTGTTATCAGAACCCCATTGAAATGCCATTCATACACTATAGTATGACGTCATGAACACAATAACAGACACAATGAATCAACGAATTAGTGCAAGAATTCGTCTTGAACGCGAGTCCCGCGGATGGTCCCTGAGCGAGCTGGCTGACCGGGCAGGGGTCTCGCGCGCGATGATCCACAAAATTGAGCGCGGAGACAGCAGCCCGACAGCGACTCTTCTTGCCCGCCTGTCCGGCGCGTTTGGCATCAGCATGTCCACGCTGATTGCACGCGCGGAGATGCAGGAAGGTAAACTCCTGCGCCTTGCCAATCAGCCTGTCTGGCGCGACCCGCAAACGCACTATCTCCGCCGTCATGTTTCTCCCCGTACCGATCTGCCCATCGACCTTGTTCAGGTAGAACTGCCTGCCGGGAGCGATGTGCCGATGCCCGCATCGTCTTACGCGCTGGCTCGTCAGCTCATCTGGCTGCAGTCCGGCGAGCTGGTGTTTCAGGAAGGCGACACACGCCACGAGATGCAGGCCGGTGACTGTCTTGAACTTGGGCCGCCAAATGACTGCCGTTTCATCAACGAAACGAATGAAAGCTGTGTCTATCTGGTTGTACGGCTTAACCAGTCGGGCTCGTAAAGGAAGCGATAACGCCGTTCATGAGCCAGGCTGTAATGACATTTGTAGCAGAAGGAGATCCTGATGAATCACGCTGTTTCGCAAAATCGCCGCTGGGTGCTGGCTTCTCGTCCACAGGGCGCGCCGGTCGCGGAAAATTTTCGTCTGGAAACACAACCTGTTCCCACGCCCGTTGAGGGGCAGCTGTTGCTTCGTACCGTCTGGCTGTCGCTGGATCCGTATATGCGGGGTCGCATGAGCGATGCGCCATCCTATTCCCCTCCGGTAGAGGTGGGTGCCGTAATGGTTGGGGGAACGGTCAGCCGCGTTGAGCAGTCAAACCATCCCGATTTCAAACCCGGTGAATGGGTGCTGGGCTACAGCGGCTGGCAGGAATATGAACTTTCGGACGGCAGCGGCCTGGTCAAGCTGGGAGACAATCCGTCTCATCCTTCCTGGTCGCTGGGTATTCTGGGTATGCCTGGTTTTACCGCCTATATGGGGTTACTGGATATCGGACAACCGAAAGCGGGTGAAACGCTGGTGGTCGCTGCGGCGACAGGTCCGGTTGGCGCCACCGTTGGGCAGATTGGCAAAATCAAAGGTTGCCGGGTAGTGGGCGTTGCCGGTGGGGCAGAAAAGTGCCGTCATGCCGTTGATGTTCTTGGGTTTGATCGGTGTCTCGATCACCACGCGGCGGATTTTGCCGACCAGCTGAAGCACGCCTGCCCGAAAGGGATTGATGTCTATTATGAAAACGTCGGGGGGAAAGTCTTTGACGCCGTACTGCCGCTACTGAATACCTCTGCGCGCGTGCCGGTTTGCGGCCTGGTGAGTGGCTACAATGCGACGGGCTTGCCTGAAGGACCGGATCGCTTGCCGCTGCTGATGGGCACCATTCTGAAGAAACGTATTCGGATGCAGGGGTTCATTATCGCTCAGGACTATGGCCACCACATTAAGGCGTTCCAGGACGAGATGGGGCGCTGGGTGCAGGAAGGTAAAATTCACTATCGTGAACAGGTCACGGATGGGCTGGAGAACGCGCCCGAGGCGCTGATTGGCCTGCTGGAAGGTCGAAATTTCGGCAAAGTCGTGATTCGCGTCGCGGGTGACAATAAATAAAAAGCATGATGGCGGGGTTTCCCGCCATATTTATTTGTGAAGATACGATATATTGTCTTTAATTAACGGACATGGTTTTTCGCGCCATCATCCCGGATGCGCCCGAAGCCGATAAAAAATCACAGTTTGCTTTTTTTGCTGTTTTTACGTACTTCCCACCACCAGGCATGACGATACAGGATATATCGAAGCAGCGTCGTTTTATTAAACCGACGCTTAAAAATAGCATTAAGTTTTAGCTACAGGAATTGAACATGCTTGATTTGGATCACTTAGAAAAAGCCCAAAGGATCAGTCTTACCATGCAAGTTGAACTCAGTTTGAAAGGAGCATTAATTACAGGCTCCCTCAAACCTGGCGCACGGCTGATTACGAAAGAGATTGCCGATAAATTGGGAACCAGTATTACGCCGGTCCGCGAAGCGCTGCTGCGTCTGGTGTCGGCAGGGGCATTACACGCTACGCCCGCGCAGGCCTTTCTGGTGCCAGAGGTCACGCTGGATCGTTATAACGAAATTAACGCCATTCGCAAACAGCTTGAGCCCATGGCAGTCGCCGCGGCCTGTCAGAATATGTCTGAGCAAAAGCTGGAGACGTTGCGCAAATTGTCGGACGTATTTCATGAGGCCATGCGCAACGGGAACGTCCAGCAGGCGCTCCATGCGAATCGCGTTTTCCGGTTTACGCTTTATCAGTATGCCGAAATGCCGACGCTGAATGCGTTGATTGAACAGCTATGGGTGCGCATCGGCCCGTGTATTAACTATCTTCACCGTGAGCTTGATGACATCAAAGTGTCGACTTATCACTATGACGAGCTGCTTTCAGCCCTTGAGAGAAGAGATGTTGATGCCAGCCAGAAGGCGATTGATAAGTTGATTGATGAAGCGAATACGCTTTTACAGCGACAATATTTTAACTAAGAGATTATTTAGCAGAGCGACTATATCCCGCACCTAATTATTTATCTGGTGAATAACTCCTGATGGCTTATTGCCATCAGGAGCATTATTTCATTTATAAAATAAACTTTACTTTTTTTCTCACTCGAAGCGATAAGAGACCGACAGACCAACACCGTAGTTACGGCCAGGTGCGGGCTCGTAATAACGCCCGTTCGATTCGTTAACAATAACGGAGCCGACATACTCTTTGTCGAACAGGTTATCTACGCGGCCAAAGACGTCCATCCCCCAGTTGCCATAGTTAAATTTATACCCGGTATTGAGCCCAACCACCGTGTACGACGGCGCTTTCGCCGTGTTTTCGTCATCAGCCATGATGTCGCTCATATAGCGCACGTCAGAACCCGCGTACCAGCCTTCTTCTGGCTGCCAGCCAAACGACGCGAAGCCCATATTGCGGGCAATGCCCGGCATACGGTTGCCATTACAGTCGGCATCGCCGCAGACGTTGGTGCGGTAGGTAGCGTCCAGGTACGTCCACGCCATTTTCAGTTTCCAGTTCTCAGCAAACTGCTGATCGAGAGAGACTTCTACCCCCTGACGGCGGGTTTTCCCGGCATTTTTATAGCTTGTACGACCGCCAGCGCTGGCATCTACCACGATCTCATCATCTGTGTCTGTGCGGAACAGCGCTGCCGTCAGCAGACCATTACCGATGCGGGTTTTGCTGCCCACTTCATAGGTGTTGTTCGTGGAAGGTTTCAGGCCGATGTTCAGGCCGCCCTGATTATCGGCGCGATAAGAAAGTTCGTTGATGGTCGGCGTTTCGAATCCACGTCCTGCGGCCGCATAGAGGTTCCACGCGTCCGTCACCGCATATTTCACCGAGCCTGCCGGGAGCCATTTGTGATAGCTCGCGTCACCGCTGTCATCGCCGTTCCCCGGCGTAACGTAGTGGTCGTTGGAATCGAACCAGACCGAGCTGTAACGCACGCCCGCGTCGACGGAAAGTTTCTGCGTTAACTGCCAGCTGGTTTGCAGATAAGGATCGACGTTCCACATCAGGTTGCGTTCATCACGACGCTTATCGCCTTTAACGCCGTAATCCGGCACGCCGTTGTTCATCACGAAGTTTTCGTACCCGCGACGATCTTCACTCATGTTTTCATAGTTCAGACCGGTGGTGAAGGTGACCGGCACCAGCAGCTCACCACGGTGCGTCCAGCGGGTATCAACGCCCTGATAGTGGCGCTGCATATCAATCACGCCGCCGGAGTGAGAAGGTCGCAGCTGCGGCTGATAAGGAATCGACTGATACTGCGTCATTTCACGCTCACCGGCATACATCATCACGCTCAGATCGTCCTGAGCGCTAAGCTGGCGGTCATAGCGCAGACCGGCCTGGGTCTGCTTGATGGTCTTGCGCGTGTTGTACTGATCGCCGCGCGGAGACTGACGTGGGTTGTTTTGCCATTCCTGATAGCTCAGTCCGCCCGGATCGTTGGCTTTCATGTCCACGCTGTTGAAAATCAGCGTCAGCTTGCTGGCGTCGTCAATGCGTACACCCAGTTTGGCGTTAGCCAGATTCTTCCGCGCGCCGCTGTGGTCGCGGAAGCCTTTGGTGGTGAAGCGGGTAGTCGAAACCGTGTAATCCACGTCTCCCGCATGCGTTCCGTCCCCCATGGCGCCGGTGGCTTTCATTCCATAGCGCCATGTACCGTAACTGCCGTAATAGCTGCTCGCCTCAAGGGTCGGTGGCTGCTGCCCGGTCTGGGTAGTCATGTTAATCACGCCGCCAGAGGCGTTACCGTACAGGGCAGAGAAGGGGCCACGCAGCACTTCAACGCTGTCAATGCTGGAGAGATCGATGTTAGACGTCTGGCCCTGTCCGTCCGGCATGGTGGCAGGGATACCGTCGACATACATGCGAATGCCGCGCACGCCAAACGTTGATCGGGCACCAAACCCACGCACTGAAAGCTGGAGATCCTGGGCATAGTTCTGCCGGTTCTGGATTTGCAGCCCGGGAACGCTGCCAAGCGATTCAGAGAGGTTAATGCGTGGCGTGGCATGACGCATATCATCGCCATTCACGACGCTGACCGCCGCCGGGGTATCAAGCTCTGATACGATTTGCGGCGTGGCGCTGACGATCATGGTTTGTTCCTCTGCGCCGATCGCACTAAGCGGCACAAAAACAACGGGGACCAGCAGCAGCGGGAGAGATGCCTTACGGGCAGAAATGATTTTCATGAGTAAAACCGGTTGTGGTGTGTAAACGAACCAAATGGAACATGTCCATACATGTTAAAGGTTTTGTAAATGTTTTGAAAACTATAACCGCACATTGCGTTAATGAAAGGCGAGAAGGGAAAGAAAAACTCCACTTTTAACTCATTAATGATTACTATTCTCATTATCATAACGGCGACGCCATGACGTTGCCAGCCGGAAGCGATGTCAGCCGTACTCCCATTTTTCAAAAAAGGAATTGTTATGTCTTTACGCCATCTGTGCTCACCGCGACTGAGCACCTCTCTGCTGTCTGCCGCTTTACTGTTTGCCGGAACCTTCCAGGTGCATGCCGCCGAAGAGATGCTGCGTAAAGCAGTGGGTAAAGGTGCCTATGAAATGGCGGTCAGCCAGCAGGAGAATGCGCTGTGGGTTGCGACGTCGCAAAGCCGTAAAACTGACAAGGGTGGGATTATCTATCGTCTTGATCCTGCCACGCTGGAGGTCACGCAGGCCATTCATAGCGATCTCAAACCTTTTGGTGCAACCCTCGACGGCGCGACGCAAACCCTGTGGTTGGGTAACACGATCAACGGTGCGGTGACGGCCATTGATGCGAAAACGGGCGACGTGAAAGGGCGTCTGGTGCTCGATAGTCGCCAGCGCAGCGAAACGGTGAAACCGCTGCAGCCGCGACAGCTGGTGGCGGATGACGCGAGCAACACGATTTACATCACCGGGGTGGGCAAAGAGAGCGTGATTTGGGTGGTGGATGGCGCCACGCTGAAGCTGAAAGGAACCATCGCAAATACGGGTACCTACAGCACCGGGCTGGCACTTGATGCCAGGGCGAAACGCCTTTATACAACGAATGCGGACGGCGAGTTGGTCACCATTGATACCGCCACCAACACCATCCTCAGCCGCAAAAAAGTGCAGGACGACGGCAAAGAACACTTCTACCTGAATTTGAGCCTGGACACCGCCGGTCAGCGTGCCTTCCTGACCGACTCAAAACAGCCGGAAGTGCTGGTGGTGAGCCTGAAAGACGGCAGCGTGATTGAGAAAATTGCGGCGCCTGAATCACTGGCGGTTCTGTTTAACCCGGCTCGCAATGAAGCCTACGTGACGCACCGTGAAGCCGGTAAAGTGAGCGTGATTGACGCGAAGTCTTATAAGGTGACAAAAACCTTCGACACGCCTGTCTACCCGAACAGCCTGGCGCTGTCTGCCGATGGCAAAATCCTGTACGTGACGGTGAAACAAAAATCAACTCGCCAGCAGGAAGCCACTCAGCCTGACGATGTGATTCGTATTGCACTCTAATGTGGGAATTGCCCGGTGGCGCTGCGCTTACCGGGCCTACAAAAACGATAATATGTAGGCCGGGTAAGGCGAAGCCGCCACCCGGCTTTTTTATTAACGCGAGGTCTCTTCCACCAGCGGTGCGTCGTGTTTTTCATCATCAGGATGAACCGGCGCGGTGCTGTGAATTTCGTGAACGCGTTTACGTACGCCGAACCAGCCTGCGATCAGCAATACGGCCAGCAGCGGAATGGTGGCGATGGTATAGGTACCGTTCGGGTAGTCGAACGCCATCAGTACCAGCACGCTAAACAGGAAGAGCAGGGTGAGCCATGAGGTCACCGGTGCGCCCGGCAGCTTAAAGCTGACGTCTGCGGCTTTGCCTTCTTTAATGGCTTTACGCAGGCGCATCTGGCAAACCACGATAAAGGCCCAGGAGGCGATAATCCCAAGTGCGGCCACGTTCAGAACGATCTCGAAAACCTGAGACGGCACCAGATAGTTCAGGAATACACCGAAGACATACACCACCAGGGTCGCCAGAATACCGGCATACGGTACGTGCTGCTTGCTCATCTTCGACATGAACTTCGGCGCAGAACCGCCCATCGACATAGAGCGCAGGATACGACCGGTAGAGTAAAGGCCGGAGTTGAGACTGGAGAGTGCCGCCGTCAGTACCACGATGTTCATGATGCTGCCAACGTAAGGCACGCCGAGCTTAGAGAAGAAGGTGACAAACGGGCTCTGACCAGCCTGATAGGCATTCCACGGCAGCAGCAGAACCAGCAGCACCACGGAACCAACGTAGAACAGACCGATACGCCAGATCACGCTGTTAATGGCTTTCGGCACCATGGTCTGCGGGTCTTTACATTCACCCGCTGCGGTACCGACCAGTTCGATAGAGGCAAAGGCAAACACGACGCCCTGAACCAGAACCAGCGCAGGCAGCAGACCGTGCGGGAAGAAACCGCCGTTATCTGTTATCAGGTGGAAGCCGGTGGCATTGCCATCCAGCGGCTTACCGCTGCCGAGGAACACGGTCCCGACGACCAGGAAAATCACAATCGCCAGCACTTTTACCAGCGCAAACCAGAACTCCATTTCGGCGAACCACTTCACACCGATCATGTTCATGGTGCCGACAATCGCCAGCGCACCAAGGGCAAAGACCCACTGCGGCACGTCACCGAACGCGCCCCAGTAGTGCATGTAGAGCGCAACGGCGGTGATATCGACGATACCGGTCATCGCCCAGTTGACGAAGTACATCCAGCCTGCCACGTAGGCCGCTTTTTCACCGAGGAATTCACGGGCGTATGAAACAAAACTCCCGCTGGACGGACGATGCAGCACCAGTTCACCCAGTGCGCGAAGAATGAAGAAAGAGAAGATCCCGCACACCAGATACACCAGGGCGAGAGCCGGGCCAGCCATTTGCAGACGCGCACCAGCACCTAAAAACAGACCTGTTCCGATAGCGCCGCCGATGGCGATCATTTGCACCTGACGGTTGCCCATCGCTTTGTGGTAGCCCTCTTCGTGGGAGTTCAACCAGCGACGTTTAGCAGCGTGATGATCGGCTGCGCTTTTATTGCTTGTTTTCATTGAGTTACCTGTTTGCCTGTCTGAACCATTATCGTGATAGTCCTGCCTGGCAGAGAGCGATACAAACGATTGCTTCTGCGCAAACACATGTCGCCTTCCCAGTCATTCTGCGTATGGATAAGGCGAAACATGGCGAGGCATCCTACCTGCAATTCATAAGCGACGCAAAATATAACCGTGTCGAAAGTGATGCAGGTCGAAGGAAATCGTGTGGTCAGAGCAGATGAGGATTACAACACGCTGAATCGTGGCGAGTTTTTAGACAGAACTAATAGTGAAGTGCTGCTTTAATCATCAGAAATCCTTAATAATTACGTTGAGGTAGCGCGCAATGAGGCAGCGCGTCACGGGCATTTCATTAACAAAAATAAAACGATATGATCCGAAATGTTTTCTTCAGCATGGCCAGGCGGAACGGTGAAAATCAATATTATCGGTACCAGCGGGAGCGGAAAGAGTACGCTTGCCCGGCGCATCGCGACGGAACTGTCGCTCCCTTATATTGAGATGGACAGGCTCTACTGGCGCCCTGAATGGAAGGGAACGCCCGATGAGGAGCTACTGGAGACGCTGGCAAATACGCTTGCTGCCACACCCGGCTGGGTGCTTGATGGCAACTACAACCGCACGCGCCCGGTGAAATGGCGTGAGGTTGATCTGGTCGTGTGGGTGGACTGCGGTTTTATCCGTACGCTCTGGCAGGCGGTGACGCGCGCGTTTAAACGCGCATGGCACCAACAGGAACTGTGGCCTGGCACCGGAAACTGCGAAAGCTTCCGCCGCTCATTTTTCAGCCGGGAATCCATCATCATCTGGACCCTTAAAACCTGGCGCATTAACCGCGAGCGTTACGACGCTGATATGAAAAACCCGCAATACGCCCACATTCAGTTTGTTCGCATCACCCATCGCCAGGAGGCGGATGCGCTGATTGCTTCGCTGAAAACTCATCCCTAGCAGGGCGCTGTATATCTGATTTCCAGAAAACTAAATGTAAATTAATTGTTTCTCAGTGGTGAAATACGCCTTTAATAATGTCGACATGTTAAGTCAAACGAGAACGCAACATGTCATGGCGAATCAGCATTCTGGACAAAAGCCCCATCGCTGAAAACGAAACGGCTGCCGATGCACTGGCGCGTACGTTAGCGCTGGCGCAGCAGGCAGAAAATCTGGGCTATCACCGCTTCTGGATTGCCGAACACCACAATACCCCTCAGCTTGCCAGTCCCTCGCCGGAGCTGCTGATTGCCTGGATCCTCGGGCAAACAACGCGCATCCGGGTCGGTTCCGGGGGCGTCATGCTCCAGCACTACAGCCCTTATAAAGTCGCCGAGAATTTCAACGTGCTGGCCGCGCTGGCGCCCGGCCGCGTGGATCTTGGTGTCGGAAAAGCGCCTGGGGGATTACCGCTCTCGACCCGCGCGCTGCAGCAGGGGCTGGATCAGCAGGAAAAGGGCAGCTTTGCCGAACAGCTGGCCCAGCTCGATCGCTGGATCCGCCCTGAAAACCACTCTGCGGAGGAAGCCGTTCGCGCCACGCCGCAGCCGCCGGTACCTGCACAGGGTTTTCTGCTGGGCGCCAGCACGGAAAGCGCGCTGCTCGCCGCATCACTCGACTGGCACTTTGTCTTTGCCGCGCATCTGAACGGAGATCCGGAACTGTTACGCGAGGTGGTTTCGACCTGGCGCAAGAACAGCGCGCGGGAGGTGATAGTGGCGGTGCAGGCGATTATCGCGCCGACCCAGGTTGAGGCCGAAGCCCTGGCGCAGAAGGTCGAAGTGTGGGGTGTTGAGCTGGCAAACGGCCAGCGCGTGACCGTCGCCAGCGAGGATCAGGCCTATGCCTTTGCGCGTCAGGCCGGGAGTGAGCCGGTGCGCATCGCCCGTCGCGCCCAGTCGCTGCTGGCGGGGACGGCGGAGTCGGTGCTGGAACAGCTGAACGCGCTACACGCGCAGTGGGGGATCGACGAATTTATCATCGACACGCCGGTTGCGGAGGGGGCAACGCGCGTGCAGTCCCTGCGTTTGCTGGCCGAGGCGCGTCTGAACAGGGAGGTTACCGTATGAGCTTTAGTGAACAACTGATTGCCTGGCGTCGCGAGCTGCATCAGAACCCGGAGCTGTCCGGCCAGGAAGTGGAAACGACCGCTCGCCTGCGCCGGTGGCTGTCAGCCGCGGGCATCACGCCGCTGCCTTACGACCTGCCGACCGGTGTGGTGGCGGAGATCGGGACCGGTAACAAACTGATCGCGCTGCGGGCAGACATTGATGCCCTGCCCATTGAGGAGCGCAGCGGCGTGCCGTTTAGCTCGCAGCAGCCCGGCGTGATGCATGCCTGCGGACACGATATCCATACCAGCGTGATCCTCGGTGCAGCGTTAAAACTGAAAGCGCGGGAAGCCTCGCTTAAGGGGCGGGTGCGTATCCTGTTTCAGCCAGCCGAAGAGAACTTTGGGGGGGCGAAGAGCATGGTGCGGGCCGGTGCCCTGCGGGATGTCAGCGCGATTTTTGGGATGCACAACGAGCCCGGCCTGCCGGTGGGGAAGTTCGCGACCCGTGGCGGGCCGTTCTATGCCAACGTCGACCGCTTCGCGATCCGCATTACCGGTAAAGGCGCGCACGCCGCGCGCCCGCATGAAGGCAACGACGCTATTCTCCTGGCCAGCCAGCTGGTGACCGCGCTGCAAAGCGTCGCCAGCCGCAATGTGAATACGCTGGATTCGGTGGTGCTGAGCGTGACGCGCATCGCCGGGGGCAACACCTGGAACGTGCTGCCGGAAAGCGTTGAGCTGGAAGGTACGCTACGCACTCACCGCACGGAAGTGCAGCAGAACGTGAAGGCCCGCGTGGGGGAAATTGCGGCCGGTTTTGCCAGTGCCTTTAGCGCGCAGATTGATATCACCTGGTTTGCCGGGCCCACTGCGCTGGTCAATGACCAACGCTGGGCCGATTTCGCCACCTCGGTCGCCCGTGAAGCGGGGTATGAAACCCATCACGCCGAGCTACATATGGGCGGAGAAGATTTCGCAGTCTATCTCCAGTCTGTGCCCGGCGCGTTTGTCAGCATCGGCAGCAACAGTCCGTTTGGTTTACACCACCCGGCATTTAATCCGGATGAAGCCTTAATTGAACCCGCTGCCCGCTATTTTGCCCAGCTTGCGGAACACGCCCTGCAACACGTCTGATTAATCATGAGGTAAATATGTCTGCACATCGTCAACTGCGGCTCGGGACCATTTTGCATGGCGCATCCGGAAATATGTCCGCCTGGCGTCATCCGGCGGCCGTCGCGGATGCCAGTATCAATTTTGATTTCGTTAAAGAGACGGCATTAAAAGCGGAAGAGGGCAAACTCGATTTCTTATTCGTTGCCGACGGTCTTTATATTAACGAAAAATCGATCCCGCATTTTTTAAACCGGTTTGAGCCCTTAACGGTGTTATCTGCGCTGGCAAGTATTACCTCGCGCCTGGGGCTGGTGGGAACCTTATCCACCTCCTACAGCGAGCCCTTTACCACGGCGCGGCAGTTCGCCAGCCTCGACCACCTGAGCAACGGACGTGCGGGCTGGAACGTGGTGACTTCGCCGCTGGAAGGTTCAGCGAAGAACTTTTCCCGCGAAAAACACCCGGAACATGCGCTGCGCTATCGCATTGCCGATGAGTATCTGGACGTGGTGAAAGGACTTTGGGACTCCTGGGAAGAGGATGCCTTTATCCGTAATAAAGAGAGCGGTCAGTTTTTTGACCCGGCTAAACTGCACACCCTGAATCATCACGGGGATTTCTTCCGGGTCGCCGGGCCGCTCAATATTGGTCGCACGCCGCAAGGACGTCCGGTTGTCTTTCAGGCCGGTGCGTCGGATGACGGGAAAAAACTGGCGGCAAAACATGCCGACGCCATTTTTACCCATCACGAGACCCTCGAAGAAGCGAAAGCGTTTTATCGTGACGTGAAACAGCAACTGGAAACGAACGGTCGGCGCGCGTCTGACTTACAGATTTTCCAGGGCGTCAGCGTCATCGTTGGAAACGATGCAGAAGACGCTGAAAACCAGTACCAGACTACGGCGGCGCTGGTGTCGATTCACGATGCCCTTAATTACCTTGGACGTTATTTTGAGCATCACGATTTTAGTCAGTACCCGCTCGACGAGCCGTTCCCGGATATCGGCGATCTAGGCAAAAACAGCTTCCGCAGCACCACCGATGAAATTAAGCGTAACGCCCACGAACGCAACTTAACCCTGCGCCAGGTGGCGCTGGAAGCCGCGTCGCCGCGCCCGCGTTTTTCCGGCACGCCGGAAGAGGTTGCAGACGGCCTTCAGGCCTGGTTTGAAGGCTATGCCGCAGACGGCTTCATCATTCAGGGCGGCACGCCGGATACCTTCCCGCGCTTTGTTGACCTGGTAGTGCCCGTTTTGCAGGCCCGCGGGCTGTTCCGTACCGACTATCCCGGCACCACGCTGCGCGACAGCTTAGGTCTGGATCAACCGAAAAACACGTTCACACAACAATAAAAGAGAACACCGCTATGCAGAAAACATCGCTTATTCTGGCGCTCGCGCTGGCCTTTACCCCTGTCGTCCGGGCAGAGAATGTCACGATTAACGGCACTGGCGTGAGTATTGAGGCCAATAAAACGCCGATCAACACCGTCAAAAACGGTGATGCGGTGGCGCAGCTACCGAAGGATTATCGCTTTGCCGTGCCCGGGAAATTTACCGTGGCGGTGGCGGGGCTGAATCAACCGCCGCTTACGGTTTTCTCCGATGACAACAAAACGCTGTTGGGAAGCGAGGTCGACGTCGCTCGCCTGGTGGCTGACAGCCTCGGGCTGGAGCTGAACGTGGTGCCGACCTCGTGGGAAGACTGGCCGCTGGGCGTGGCGTCCGGAAAATACGATGCCGCCATCAGCAATATTACCGTCACCAAAGCGCGCAAAGAGAAGTTTGATTTCGCCACCTACCGTAAGGACTCCCTCGGTTTCTACGTGAAATCGACCAGCCCGATTACCTCGCTTAAAAAAGCAGAGGACATCGCCGGGCTCAGGATTATTGTGGGCTCCGGTACCAATCAGGAAGCCATTCTGCTGGCATGGAATGCCGAGAACCTCAGGAAAGGGCTGAAACCCTTTACTCCGATCTACACCAAAGACGATGCGGCGCAAACGCTGGCGCTGCAGTCCGGGCGCGCGGATGCCTACTTTGGCCCGAACGTGATTGGCGCGTGGAAAGCGGCGCTCAACGGCAAAACCAAACTCGTCGGCAGCGTTGACGGCGGCTGGCCGAAAGCGGCGCATATCGCGGTCACGCTGAGAAAAGGCAGCGGCCTGGTCGAGCCGGTGCAAACCGCGCTTAATGGCGTAATCAAAAACGGCGATTACGACAAAGTACTAAACCGCTGGGGAGAAGGGGTTGAGCGCATTGCTCATTCCGAGGTAAACCCGGCAGGTCTGGGAGATTAAGGAGGCGCTATGCGTGAACAATTTCGTGATGTTTCGCCGGAAGATGCCGAACTGCAGCCGATTATCGAGGGGCTGTTCGGTGAATATGCCGCCCGCTACGGCGACTACTTCTCTAAGGACGCGGAAGTGGAGCTCACGGCGTGGTATTTAGCGCCACAGGGGCTGTTTATCGTGCTGGAACGTGACGAGAAGATTATCGCCACCGGTGCGTACAAACCCTTTGATGAACGGACCGCCGAAATTAAACGCATCTGGACGGACAAATCCCTGCGTCAGCAGGGGCTTGCTGCCCGCGTGGTGCAGGAACTGGAGCGCAGGGCGGTGCAGGCGGGTTACAGCCAGATCTACCTGACGACCGGTTTTCGTCAGCCGGAAGCGGTGCGGCTCTATCTCAGCCAGGGATACCAGCCGCAGTTCGATCTCACCCGTGACCCGGAAGAGTACAGCCAGCCGCCGTTTGACGGTCGGCTGCGTTTCACCAAAACGCTGGTACGTGAAGCGTTCAGTAAAACCGCATGAGGAACGACGATGAGCAACATTGAAACCATTAAGGTGGTCCCGGCGCGTTATCCGCTGCGGACTGTCGGCGCCGTGGTGGCCCTGTTTATCCTGGCCGTTGTGATCCAGTCCGTGGCCTTTAACCCGCGCTGGGAGTGGGCGGTGTTTGCCCGCTGGTTCTTTGACCCGGTGATCCTCGCAGGTGTCGGGCAGACCCTGCTGCTGACCCTGATCGGCACTGCGCTGAGCGTGGTGATTGGCGGCCTGCTGGCCCTGGCGAGACTCTCTTCCTCCTGGCTGTTAAGCAGCCTGGCGTGGGGATACATCTGGTTGTTCCGCTCGCTGCCGCTCATAGTCGTGCTGATCATCCTTTACAACTTTTCCTATCTCTACGACACGCTCTCGCTCGGCGTACCGTTCACCCGCATCACCTGGGGCAGTTTTGAAACCATCAACGTGCTCGGGCAATTTTCTACCGCGGTGGTGGGGTTAACCCTCGTTCAGAGTGCCTATACCGCCGAGATCATTCGTGGCGGATTCCTCGGGGTCGATCACGGCCAGTATGAGGCTGCCGCCGCGCTCGGCCTGCCCGCATGGCGTCGCACGGTGCGGATCATTCTGCCGCAGGCGCTGCGTACCATATTGCCCTCGGGGTTCAATGAAATTATCAGTCTCGCCAAGGGTACGGCGATGGTGTATGTCCTGGCGATGCCGGAGCTGTTCTATACCATCCAGATGATCTACAACCGCACGCAGGAGGTGATCCCGCTGCTGATGGTCGGTGCCGCGTGGTACCTGGCGATCACCACCGTTCTGTCCGCTATCCAGTATGGTGTTGAGCGCGGGCTCGCCCGCAGCGAACGCCGCTCCGCCGTGAACCAGAACAGCGCCATCCGTCGTAGCCGCGCTGTCACCACCACGCCAGCACAGGAGCCTGTCCATGCAAGCCTCTCCTGAAGGACATATTTCAATTACCGGCGTCAGCAAATATTTTGGCCGCCATAAAGCGCTCGACAACGTCACGCTTGAGATCCCGCCGGGCTCCGTAACGGTGATCCTCGGGCCGTCCGGCTCGGGTAAATCGACGCTGCTACGCACCATTAACCACCTGGAGCGCGTCGACGAAGGCTTCATCCAGATCGACGGGGACTATATTGGCTACCGTCGTCAGGGTGACAGGCTTTACGAACTGAAAGAGAACGAGATCCTCAAGCAGCGCGTCAACGTGGGCTACGTATTTCAGAACTTCAATCTCTTTCCGCATCTCACGGTGCTGGAAAATCTGATTGAGGCGCCCATCGCGCATAAAAAGCTCAGCAGGAAAGAGGCGGTGGAAAGGGCATATAGCCTGCTGGATGTGGTGGGGCTGAGGGATAAAGCGGACGCCTGGTCCCGCCATCTCTCCGGCGGCCAGCAGCAGCGCATTGCCATTGCCCGTGCGCTGGCGCTGCGTCCGCGCGTAATGCTGTTTGACGAGCCTACCTCGGCGCTGGATCCGGAGCTGGTGGGGGAAGTCCTGGACGTCATCAAAAAGCTGGCCCGCTCTGGCACCACGCTGGTGGTGGTCACGCATGAGATCGGCTTTGCCCGGGAAGTGGCGGATCAGGTGGTATTTATGGTCGACGGGAAAATTGTGGAGCAGGGCAACAGCGACGACGTTTTAAACCGTCCGTCGCACCCGCGAACGCGCCAGTTCCTCGCTAAAGTGCTGTAAGGAGCGCAGATGAAATATGGATGTCTGGTTGGGTTGTTCTTCACGACGGTGAGCCACGCCGGGATTGATGTGCAGGCCAACGAGCAGCCGCTGCCGGTGACGGTGGATCGGCAGGCGGTGGCGAAGATCCCCGCAAACTACAGGTTTGTTGAGCCGGGAACGCTTACGGTTGCCGTTTCCATGCTGAACTCTCCACCGCTGGCGCTGCTGGCCAGCGACAATCGCACGCGCATCGGTAGCGATCCGGATATCGCCCGCCTGTTGGCGGGTAGCCTGGGGCTCAAGCTGAAGCTGATACCGACGGCGTGGGAAGACTGGCCGCTGGGGATCGCCTCCGGACGCTACGACGTGGCGCTGGTGAACATTGCGGTGACCGAACAGCGTAAAGAGAAGTTTGATTTTGCGACCTACCGCGTCGATTCGCTGGCGTTTTCGGTGAAATCCACCAGCGAGATTCAGTCGATCAAAAGCCCGGAAGATCTGGCCGGGAAAAAGGTGATTGTTGGCTCGGGCACCAATCAGGAGCGCATCCTGCTGGGCTGGAACGAGGAGAACAAAAAGGCGGGACGCGAACCTGCGCTGCCGGTCTATCTCCACGACGATGCCTCGGGCAATCTCTATATTCAGTCTGGCCGGGCGGATGTGTTCTTTGGTCCGCAGTCGGTTTCGTCCTGGAAAGCGGCGCTCACCGGAAAAACGCGCGTCGTGGGGTTAGGCCCAAAGAAAGCCTTTGTCGCCACGACCACGAAAAAGGGGAATGGGCTGGTGTACGCTCTGCAGGCCGCGCTGGACGGGGCGATTGCGCGGGGAGAGTACCAGAAGGTGCTGGCGCGCTGGGGTGAACAGGGCGAAGCGGTCACGCAATCGGAGGTCAACCCGCCTGGGATAACCTACTAATGGTGCTCTACACTTAGGGTTTTCATCCCTGAGGGGGCAACATGATGAAACTTTATGGCGTACCCGGCTGGGGCTCGGCAATCAGTGAAGTGATGCTGACCCTGGCCGATATCCCTTATCAGTTTGTGAACGTGGACGGGTTTGACCAGCCTGGTCTGCAGCGTGAGTTGCTGCAAAAGCTCAATCCGCTGTGTCAGGTGCCCACGCTGGTGCTGGAAAATGGCGCCATCATGACCGAAACGGCGGCGATTGCGCTGATGGTACTCGACCGTTGTCCCGATCTTGCGCCGCCCGTGGGGCAGGCCGAACGCCAGCAGTTTCAGCGTTTGCTTATCTGGTTTGTAGCTAACGTCTATCCCACTTTTACGTTTGCAGATTATCCCGAACGCTGGGCGCCCGACGCACCGGAACAGTTGCAGAAAAACTGCATTGCGTACCGGAAATCCCTCTATTTATGGTTCGAAAGTCAGCTTAAAGCCGCGCCGTTTGCATTAGGGGAACGGCTGACGCTGCTGGATGTGTATATTGCCGTGGCGCGCACCTGGGGGCCTCGTCACGACTGGTTTGCTGCCAATACCCCGAAATTTACGGCGATCGCCGATACCGTCTGTCAGCTGCCAGAACTGCACAAGGTGTTAAAGGCAAATACTATTATCTGATAACGTGAAGCGCTCAACCACAACAGGAAACCTGCATATGCCACACGTAGATATCAAATACTTTCCCCGCGATCTCAACGACGAACAAAAAACCGCGCTGGCGGCCGATATTGCCGAAGTGATTACGCGCCATCTTAACAGTAAAGATCGTTCCATTTCGGTAGCGCTGAATGAAGTTCAGGAAGCAGACTGGAAAGCACAGGTCTGGGATACCGAGATCGCCCCGAAGATGGATGACCTGATTAAGAAACCGGGATATTCAATGTAAGTTTTATGCCGGGTGGCCGCTTCGTCTTACCCGGCTTTGTCTGCCTCTCCAGCCTTCTTTCCGCAAAAAACGATAAAAATAAGTTTAATCTTATCCGGTACACTTTACGTTCCTGACTGACATTTTATAAATCCTTAGGAAAGATCGACAACAGAATCAATTAAGGACAGCAACGTTAAAGGATAATTTTCTCATGACAAAATTACCCCGGTTTTCACCTGCCTTTTTCCATCCTCGATACTGGCTAAGCTGGACAGGCATCGCCGCGCTATGGCTCATTATGCTACTGCCTTATCCGCTGTTATTCAGAATTGGACATCGCCTCGGGCGGCTGGCTATGCGCCTTCTCCCTCGCCGCGTGGCGATTGCCCGCCGCAACCTTGAGCTATGCTTCCCGCAGATGAAAGCAGAGGAGCGTGAAGCCTTGCTGCAGCGTAACTTTGAATCCGTGGGGATGGGGGTAATTGAAACCGGCATGGCGTGGTTCTGGCCCGAGTGGCGGGTGCGTAAATGCTTTACCGTGCGCGGGTATGAGCATATGGAGCAGGCCAGGGCGCAAGGAAAGGGCGTGGTGCTGGTTGGCATGCATTTTCTCACCCTTGAACTGGGCGCGCGGATTTTTGGCATGCTCAACCCGGGGATTGGGGTTTATCGTCCGAATAATAATGCGTTGCTGGACTGGCTTCAGACGCGCGGGCGTCTGCGTTCTAATAAAACCATGCTGGACCGTCATGATTTAAAAGGGATGATCCGCGCCCTGAAGCAGAATGAGATTCTGTGGTACGCCCCGGATCACGACTATGGCAAGGCTAACAGCGTGTTTGCACCCTTCTTTGCTGTCCCGGATGCCGCAACCACGGCAGGGAGCTATATGCTGGTAAAAAGCGCTCAGCCCGCCGTGATTCCGTTCGTGCCGCGTCGCAGGGCGGACGGTACCGGTTACGAACTTATTATTCTTGAGGATATCAGCGCGTCGTTGCAGGGTGCTGACAAAGAGACGGTTGCAACGCAGATGAACAGGGCTATCGAGCGAGCCGTGCTGATGGCACCGGAGCAGTATATGTGGCTCCACCGACGCTTCAAAACGCGCCCGGAAGGCCAGCCGGACAGGTACGCCCGCCGCAAGAGCGTGGCATCGCGAGCTGATATTCTCTCCGCCGACGAGCTTACTGACCGCTCGGGCGTCCAGCACTAAGGGAGCATCCTGCCCTCACCATGCGGTGAGGGCCTGCGGTACGGCGCATAGTCCGCAGGCCACCAGGGCTGCTGTCGAGTATCTACAGTGGCGAGAGATAACAACATGACCGGAAAATTGCGGCCAGCTTTTTTACCGCGTCTTCTATTTCCCTTTCGGTGTAAGCGGCAAATCCCATTAAAAAACCGGTGGATACCGGGCTGACTGCATATAAGCCGGTAAGTCCTAATATATCAATATCAGCGCGACGGGCCGCGGCGGCAATATCCTTCTCGGATAACCCGTGCCTCAGGTGGCAAGGCATCTGCATGCCACCCGCTGGCGTTGCGTACACAACATAATCAGAAAGATACTCGTCCATCAGGCTGGCCAGTTTGTCGCGACGAGCAACATAAACGTTCCTCATCTTGCGAATATAGGCACCAAAATGGCCACCCTCCAAAAATTTAGCCAGCGTCAGTTGAGTTATTGATGCGGTATGGCCGTCCATTAATGTCCTGGCCATGGTAAAGGGCTCGGTCAGTTCTGAGGGGACGATCATGTACGCAATACGTAGCCCGGGGAACAGCGACTTGGTGAACGTGCCGATATAAATTGTCCGGTTGTAAGCATCCAGCCCCTGAAGGCAGGCCATAGGCTTTCCTTCATAGTGAAACTCACTGTCATAGTCATCCTCAATGATCCAGGCGGCGTGACGGTTTGCCCAGTCAATGACGGCCAGTCGTCGGTCAAG
Organism: Enterobacter cloacae complex sp. IR5458; assembly: GCF_049238025.1. Taxonomy (NCBI): domain Bacteria; kingdom Pseudomonadati; phylum Pseudomonadota; class Gammaproteobacteria; order Enterobacterales; family Enterobacteriaceae; genus Enterobacter; species Enterobacter cloacae complex sp. IR5458. Next base: position 100,050 of record NZ_JBMKIF010000015.1, on the reverse strand, counting down.
AGAGAGCGTCACCCCGGTTGGATACTGATGAGAAGGCGTAAGGTAGATAGCTCTGGCAGGTTCGGTTAGCGAATTAAGTGCGTCAACGGATATGCCTTTTTCATCAAGAGGAACCGGGACAGGGTGCAGTCCGGCAGCCTTAAACGCTTTGTGTGCCCCTTGATAGGTGGGATCTTCAATGACAATACTCTCCCCGTTGTCCAGCAGCACGTGTGAACAGAGCGCTAGCGCCTGTTGAGAACTTGTCAGAACGATCACCTGTTCTGCACTCGCACGTGTCCCGCGCTCAAGATTGACATATTCCGCGATGGCCCGCCGTAAGCGCTCCATGCCCTGCGGTGGACTTTGCTCCAGTATTTTGTGCTGATATTCCTTCAGGACCTGCCGCTGAAGACGCTCCCAGGTTGGAATGGGGAACAGGCGGGTTTCGGGGATACCGGGCGCCAGCGGACGTGGCGAAGAAAACTCGCGGATCCCGCCACTTTCATAGATGACCTTTCCACGGGCGCTAAGTTTTGCTTTTCGTGTTTCCGCGGTTGGCGGATGCTGTCGGATACGTGGTTTTAAAAACCGGGCGCTGGAAGAGACGAAGCTCCCTCTGCCTGTTTGCCGCTCAATAAAACCTTCTGCATGCAGGCTGGAATAGGCTGCTTCAACCGTATCCCGCGAAACATTCAATGAGGTAGCCAGCGCACGTGAAGCAGGAAGCGCCTTACCGTGCGACAAGGTCCCTTCAAGTATCAATGTGCGTATCGCTCTCTGGATCCTTTCATGAAGCGGTAGTGAACCGTTTGCAGGGTCGGAAATCCATGCCTTAACCGTTTCAAGCTGCGCGTGCTTAAACATTATGTTGTCCACTTTTCCCTCTGTATCCCTTGATTCTAAAGCAATAGTGCATGTAGCAGGATGAAAAATTGGTCTGCCTTTATGATGAGAATTGGCGGGGCAAAACGGGCCATTCAGCGAATACACTCTTCCTGAAACAAATACGGGATAAGCACAGAGGCAATATGAATAATACGAGCGTGACCATTGAGGCAGTTAAAGAACGTGATTTTGAAAGCTGGATGCCACTATGGAGAAAATATCAGGAATTTTACAACGTCGATCTATCCGGGGCAGTGACAGAACGAACCTGGCAACGATTTTTCAGCCCCGTTGAGCCAGTATTCTGCGTAGTGGCACGATGCAATGGAGAGGTGGTGGGGTTTGCGCATTATCTTTTTCACCGTTCGACCTGGTCCGAGAGCGATTATTGCTACCTCGAAGATTTATATGTCAGCGATGCAGCAAGGGGCAAACACACGGGCAAACAGTTAATAGAATATGTGCAGAGAGAAGCAAGAAAACATCACGCCAGCCATCTTTACTGGCATACGCATGAAGCCAATTATCGCGCGCAACGATTGTACGACTGGATTGCGAAAAAAAGCGGGATGATTGAATATCGTATGCACGTAAGATAAATCCCTTCGCTGTCCGTGTGCCCCTTAAATTTTTAAGGGGCATTAAACCTGACGTACTCTTATCATTTAGCCTGCATAAGTATCTCCATCAGCCCTGGAAAACGGGTATCCAGATCGTCTCTTCGCAAAGAAATCATGTTTTCTCGTCCCTGCGGACGCTGCCAGATTACGCCGCTGTCCCGCAATACGCGCCAGTGGTGGGTCATGGTGGATTTCACCACATCTTCCGGGCGCAGCGCGTTACAGCTGAGTTCGTCGCCGTCGGCAAGTCGGCGGATAATTGACAGCCGGAGCGGGTTGCCGAGGGCAAACAGCACATTTTCCAGCAGTATTTGTTCAGTTTCAGGGTGGTTTGGGATCATCGTTTTCCTGCGTATGGCGTCAGATTGAGCTATATCAACAATAGGTCAACCCGTAAAAAATAGTTCGATAATACTCGTACAATAGGACTATTATAGCAAACGAACGAATACACGACCATCCCGGTCGTCACAGACAAGTCAGAAAGACTTAAGGAAATAGTATGCCCCGACCCATCCCTCTCGAACGTTATCGCAACATCGGTATCTCCGCGCATATCGATGCCGGTAAAACAACCACCACTGAGCGCATCCTGTTTTATACCGGGATGAGCCATAAGCTGGGTGAAGTACACGATGGCGCGGCAACCACTGACTGGATGGCGCAGGAGCAAGAGCGCGGGATCACGATTACCTCCGCAGCGGTCAGCTGCTTCTGGCCAGGCATGGACAGAGGGTTTGAACCGCACCGGATCAACATCATCGACACCCCGGGGCACGTGGATTTCACCATTGAGGTCGAACGTTCCATGCGCGTGCTCGACGGCGCGGTCATGGTGTATGACTCCGTGGGTGGCGTGCAGCCACAGTCGGAAACCGTCTGGCGTCAGGCGAACAAATACAAAGTTCCTCGCATTGCGTTTGTTAACAAAATGGACCGCCCGGGGGCAGATTTCTTCCGCGTGGTGCGGATGATGCAGGAACGCCTGAAGGCCAACCCGGTGCCGATTGTGATTCCGGTTGGCGCGGAAGAGCACTTCACTGGCGTGGTGGATCTCATCAAGATGCGCACCATTTTGTGGGACGATGCCACTCAGGGCATGGTGTTTACCTATGCACCCGTGCCGGATGATCTCGTCAGTACCGCCCAGGAATGGCGGGAAAAAATGGTCTCTGCCGCGGCGGAAGCCAGCGATGAGCTGATGGATAAGTACCTCGAAACGGGGGATCTGACGGAAGCTGACATTATCAAAGGCCTGCGTATCCGCACCATTTCTGGCGAAATCCAGCCGATGCTGTGCGGCAGCGCGTTCAAAAACAAAGGCGTGCAGCGCATGCTTGATGCGGTGATTGAGCTCATGCCATCGCCGCTGGACGTGCCGGCCATTGATGGCGTGGATGAAAAAGGGCAGCACGCGGAGCGTCATCCGAGCGATGATGAGCCGTTCTCCGCCCTGGCGTTCAAGCTGATGAGCGACCCGTATGTCGGGCAACTGACCTTTATCCGCGTTTACTCTGGCGTGCTGCGTAAAGGCGATGCGGTCTATAACCCGGTGAAAGGGAAAAAAGAGCGTATCGGGCGTATTGTGCTGATGCACGCCAACGACCGTCACGAGGTGGATGAACTGCGCGCCGGGGACATCGCAGCCTGCGTTGGGCTGAAAGACGTGACCACCGGTGATACGCTCACCGACCCGAACGCCGTCATCACGCTTGAACGCATGGAGTTCCCGGATCCGGTTATCTCGCTGGCGATCGAACCGAAAACCAAAGGCGACCAGGAGAAAATGGGGATCGCGCTGCAGCGTCTGGCTGCGGAAGATCCGTCGTTCCGTCTGCATACTGACGAAGAGTCCGGTCAGACCATTATTTCCGGAATGGGTGAGTTACACCTGGAGATTATCGTCGACCGTATGAAGCGTGAGTTTGGCGTCGAGGCGAACATTGGTCGTCCACAGGTGACCTACCGTGAAACCCTGCGTAAGGCGGTGAAGGATATCGAAGGTAAGTTTGTCCGTCAGTCCGGTGGTAAAGGGCAGTACGGCCATGTTGTCCTGAGCCTGGAGCCGACAGAACCTGGCAGTGGCTTTACGTTTGAGGATGCGACAAAGGGCGGCGTGGTGCCACGCGAGTATATCCCGTCCGTTGAGAAAGGGCTGCGGGAGGCGATGAACAGCGGTGTGCTGGCGGGCTATCCGGTTGTCGATGTTAAAGCGACGCTGACGTTTGGCTCGTACCACGATGTCGACTCGTCTGAGATGGCGTTCCGCATGGCGGCAATCCTTGGTTTCAAAGAGGGCGCTCGCAGGGCGGATCCGGTGATTCTTGAGCCGATCATGCACGTGGAGGTGGAAACACCGGAAGAGTACGCCGGTAACATCATGGGCGATCTCTCCTCCCGACGCGGCATGGTGCAGGGCATGGAAGAGCAGTACGGCAGCCAGATTATCCGCGCTGACGTGCCGCTGGCCGAGATGTTTGGCTACGCCACGACATTACGCTCGATGTCCCAGGGACGCGCGACGTATACGATGGAGTTCCATCATTTTGCGGAAGCACCGCGGAATGTTGCGGATGAGATTATTTCGAAGCGCGCGAAGTAGTACGTCAACCCTCTCTCTTATGGGGAGAGGGTTTTTCAATCCAGAGCCTTCACCATCTTCCCGCTCGTCACAAACGTCCCGGCCCCAAGATGATGCAGCGTATTCAGTTTATCCCCGTCAAACTGCCAGCGTCCGGCGACGAACGCGCGCTCATCTGCTGCCGCCGAAACCACTTCGCCAAACAATGTGTCATATTTTTCCGCCGCGGAGGTAACGGGTAATAACCGGCACTCCATCCACGCCAGACATTTTTCTTCGATAACCGGCAGGCCGAGTTCAGGGCCGTTTACGACCGGAATGCCGTAGCAGTTGAATTTGTCCTCGTCGCGCCCGCTGACGCTGCCGACCGCGTAAGTCCAGTTGGCCGCCGCTACGCCGGGAATGACAATCCCAAACTTCCCGCTGCGCTCAATCAGCTCGCGCGACCAGGTACTTTTGTCCACCACGATAGCGATGCGCGGCGGTTCAAACTCCACGGGCATTGACCATGCGGCGGCCATCACGTTGCGTCTGTCGAGAGATTCGTCCCGACTGGTAATCAGTACGGTAGGACCGTGGTTCAGCAGGCGGCTGGCATGACGCAATTCAACAGGGCGAAAGTGGCTCATAGGATCTCCTCATCTACACGATGAGTATGGCGAAAAAGCACGTAAATCAAAATGAATGCGTAAAATTAGTTTATAAACAGAACATCACCCTCAAAGGAAACTGATGCATGTCCCCATTTCTGACTGGCTATTTCGTGCGTATCGGCTGGACGCAACCCACACGGGTAGATATCGATACCCTGCGCGCGCTGCATTTACACCACAACTGCGCCATTCCATTCGAAAATATTGATGTCGTCCTGCCGCGCGAAATTCATCTTGAAGATCAATGCCTGGAGGACAAACTGGTGACCGCGCGCCGCGGGGGATATTGCTTTGAGCAAAACGGCCTGTTTGAGCGAGTCTTGCGTGACGTCGGGTTTACGGTGCGCAGCGTGCTCGGGCGCGTGGTCCTGGCGAATCCGTCGCAGATGCCGCCGCGTACGCACCGCCTGCTGCTGGTCGAGCTTAACGGTGAACGCTGGATTGCTGACGTTGGGTTTGGCGGCCAGACGCTGACGGCGCCGATTCGTCTGCTGGCTAACGAAGAACAGGAAACGCCGCACGGGCAGTATCGTCTGCTGAGCGAGGGGAACGACTGGGTGCTGCAGTTCCGCCATCATGAACACTGGCAGTCGATGTATCACTTTGACCTGACGACGCAATATTTCAGTGATTATGTTATGGGGAACTTCTGGTCGGCGCACTGGCCGCAATCGCATTTCCGCCATCATCTGTTGATGTGCCGCCATCTGCCGGACGGCGGCAAGCTGACGCTGACCAACTTCAACTTCACCCACTGGCAGAATGGCCATGTGGAGGAGCAGATCCATTTGCCGGATGCAGAGGCGCTGTATCAGCTGATGCAGTCGCGGTTTGGTCTTGGGGTTGACGATCCGAAGCACGGCTTTACACTAGCAGAATTGACGGCGGTGATGGCGGGGTTTGATACGCATCCGCAGGCAGGAAAATAGCCCGGTGGCGGCTACGCCTTACCGGGCCTACATGGGTTCAAACGTAGGTCGGGTGAGGCGCCGCCACCCGACAACATAAAAGGCATACTGATATGGAAATCTTGATTCGGAATAAATTTAGTTCTGTGGGAATGTTGCTCGGTGTTATTGCGCTGCTTCTCTCCTTAGCTCAGTTCACCCTCGGTCCGTTTTCTTCAAAGTCGACAGTGCTGGAAGTTGTTGTGGCTGAAAAGGTTTCGGCAGTAAAAAAAGGAATAATGGCTGGTTTAAAAGGAGAGCAGCCGATCGTTGAGACGAAAAAGAAACCGGTAGATATCGACCGGTTACTGATCGCCAGCGGAATAGTGTTGTCTGTCATGTCCCTTGGACTTGCTTTCATTAGTGGCCTGCGTAAAGAGAACAAATGGACCGTGAGTGGGGCACTCTTTTTTTCCGGGGCCACGATCGCTTTTCATGCGGCGTTACTGGCTTTTGGTCTCATCATTGCGGTTTTAGTTCTGATGTTAGTTGTTTCAATCATAAGCGGAAGCACTCCGTTCTGACCTTATAGCCCGGTGGCGGCTACGCCTTACCGGGCCTGGAAGGGATCGAACGTAGGTCGGGTAAGGCGTAGCCGCCACCCGACACACTCAGCGGCGCGATCTCACCACCTGATACCGCCGGGTAAAATACTCAAACGGCGCGCTCCAGACGTGGACCAGGCGGGTGAACGGGAAGATAAGGAAGATCGTCATCCCCAGCACCAGATGTACGCGGAAGATCGGTGCGACGCCGCTTAACATCTCCGACGAGCCGCCCTTAAACGTCACGATCCCCTGTGCCCAGCCGACCAGCTTCATCATCTCGCTTCCGTCCGGATACTGAGCGGAGAACGGAATGGTCGACAGCCCAAGAATGCACTGGATCAGCAGGATACTCATGATGATGATATCCGGCGTAGTGGACGTTGCACGCACGCGCTGGTTGAACAGGCGGCGGATCAGCAGCATTGACCCACCGATGAGTGTCAGCACGCCGCAAATCCCGCCCGCAATCATAGCCAACTGCTGTTTAACCGCGACGGGCAAAAACCAGGCATACATCCAGTGCGGGGTTAACATGCCGAACAGGTGGCCGAAGAAAATCCCCAGGATCCCGATGTGAAACAGGTTAGAAGCCCAGTTCATACCGCGTTTGCTGAGCATCTGGCTCGACGAGGCGCGCCAGGTGTACTGCCCGTAGTCGTAACGCAGCCAGCTGCCGAGGAAAAAAACGGTGGCGCAGATGTAGGGGTAAATGTCATAGAAAAACACGTTCAGGTAATGTGTCATTTTGGGCCTCCGGCACTGACGTCCACGTACTGCGGCGCGACGTCCTGGCTAAAGCGTCGTTGATAGTGCTGCATCGGCGAGCTGTCGCACGATGTGGCGTTGTCTTCGATAAACTTCACCTGTTCCTCTTCCCACACGGCATCCAACGCCTGACGGGTGTCGTCGCGTTTCTCGCCTGACACCTGTTGAGTGACACTGTCACTTGAAAGGCGGCTTCCGGCCAGGGCGAGCAGGGCGTCAAACAGCTGATAATGCGCCACGCCGCGCTGTTTCAGACGACCGCCAACCAGGGCGAGGATTGGCGCGACGTTCTGCAATCCCTCACGCGCTTCGTCGTCGGTTACGATGCTGAGATATTCCAGATAGAGCGGCAGGTAATCCGGTAGTTCACGGCAGTCCAGCACCAGGCCCGCTTTTTCATACTGACTCATCAGGTCAACCATCGCCTGGCCGCGATCGCGGGATTCGGCGTGAACGTGCTCGAACAGCAGCAGCGAGGTCGCGCGCCCGCGTTCGAACACTTCACACCACTCGGCCTGTTTATCCAGCAGCGGGGCGCTCAGGTGCTGTCGGGCAAACGGCAGCAGCATGGGCGCGTCCTGCGCAATCAACGAGAGCGCTTCATCAAGGTTCTCCCACAGCGTGTCATCGGGATACTCAATCAGCAGCGCGACGATCTTGAGGATCTGCATTATTCTCCCTCCCCATGTTCGCGCACCTCGGTAATGTTGATGGCATCGATGCGGCTGCTGTTGAAGAGGTTGAATTTGGTGTCGGAGCCGTGGCAACCGTCACCAAAGGTGAAGCCGCAGCCGTTTTTCTCCGGGAACGCGTCGCGCGCCATTTCACGGTGGCTGGTGGGGATCACGAAGCGATCTTCGTAATTCGCAATAGCCAGATAGCGGTACATCTCCTCAACCTGCGCTTCGGTCAGGCCGACTTCTTCGATGGCGCGAGTATCGGTCACGCCTTCCACGGTCTGGGAGCGTTTGTAGTGGCGCATCGCCATCATACGTTTCAGAGCACGCAGCACCGGGCCTGGGTCACCTGCGCTAAGCATATTTGCCAGATACTGCACCGGGATGCGCAGGCTTTCGACAGCAGGCAGTACGCCATCACTCTGCGGCAGGCCGCCGGCATCCGCGTAGGACTGAATCGGTGACAGCGGTGGCACGTACCAGACCATCGGCAGGGTGCGGTATTCCGGGTGCAGCGGCAGAGCCAGCTTCCAGTCCATCGCCATTTTATAAACAGGCGATTTTTGCGCTGCCTCAATGACGTTCGCCGGAATGCCCTGTTTCAGCGCTTCTTCGATGACCGCCGGATCGTGCGGGTTCAAGAACACGTCGCACTGACGTTCGTACAGATCGGTTTCGTGCTCGGTGCTGGCCGCTTCTTCAATGCGGTCCGCGTCGTACAGCAGCACGCCGAGATAGCGAATACGCCCGACGCAGGTTTCTGAGCAAACGGTCGGCTGGCCGGACTCAATGCGCGGGTAGCAGAAGATGCATTTCTCGGATTTACCGCTCTTCCAGTTGAAGTAGATTTTCTTGTACGGACAACCGCTGATACACAGACGCCAGCCGCGGCATTTGTCCTGATCGATCAGCACAATGCCGTCCTCTTCGCGCTTGTAGATGGCGCCGCTCGGGCAGGTGGCGACGCAGCTCGGGTTCAGACAGTGCTCGCACAGGCGCGGCAGGTACATCATGAAGGTATTTTCAAACTGGCCGTACATCTCCTTCTGGATCTTCTGAAAGTTGCGGTCGCGGGCGCGCTTTTCGAACTCACCGCCCAGCAGCTCCTCCCAGTTAGGCCCCCAGACGATTTTATCCATCCGCTTGCCGTCAATCAGCGAGCGAGGGCGAGCGGTAGGGAGATGATCCCCCTCCGGGGCGCGATGCAGGTCCTGATAATCAAAGGTGAAGGGTTCATAGTAATCGTCAATTTGCGGCAGAACAGGGTTAGCGAAAATTTTCGACAGAACGCCCATTTTGCCGCCGAGACGCGGGGTCAGTTTGCCGTGGATCCCGCGGATCCAGCCGCCTTGCCACTCATCCTGGTCTTCCCAGTTTTTTGGATAGCCAATGCCCGGCTTGGTTTCGACGTTGTTGAACCACGCATATTCCATGCCTTCACGCCCGGTCCAGACGTTCTTACAGGTGACCGAGCAGGTGTGGCAGCCGATGCATTTATCGAGATTCAGAACCATGCCAACCTGTGAGCGTATTTTCATTTTTTCGTCTCCTGTACCTGATCCCGACCTTCGCCATCCAGCCAGTTAATGTTTTTCATTTTGCGGATCATGATGAATTCGTCGCGGTTCGAGCCGACGGTGCCGTAATAGTTAAAGCTGTACGCCAGCTGCGCATAGCCGCCGATCATGTGCGTCGGTTTCGGGCAGACGCGGGTGACGGAGTTGTGGATCCCCCCGCGCCGGCCGGTCACTTCAGAGCCCGGAATGTTCAGAATGCGCTCCTGAGCGTGGTACATCATGGTCATGCCCGGCGGCACGCGCTGGCTGACTACCGCGCGGGCGGTGAGGGCGCCGTTAGCGTTAAAGGCTTCGATCCAGTCGTTGTCCTCAATTCCCAGCTCACGCGCGTCGGTTTCGCTTATCCAGACAATCGGCCCGCCGCGCGACAGGGTCTGCATCAGGAGGTTTTCGCTGTAGGTGGAATGAATGCCCCATTTCTGATGCGGCGTCAGGAAGTTAAGCGCTTTTTCCGGGAAGCCGTTCGGCGGGATCTCGCGCATATGGCTCACGCTACGGGTATCAATCGGCGGACGGTAGGCCACCAGACTCTCCCCGAAAGCACGCATCCACGGGTGATCCTGGTACAGCTGCTGACGACCGGAAAGGGTGCGCCAGGGGATTAGCTCATGAACGTTGGTATAACCCGCGTTATAGGAGACATGCTCGCTCTCAAGACCGGACCAGGTTGGGCTGGAGATGATTTTGCGCGGCTGCGCCTGGATGTCGCGGAAGCGAATTTTCTCGTCTTCTTTGTTCAGCGCCAGATGCGTGTGGTCACGTCCGGTCAACTCCCCAAGCGCTTGCCAGGCCTTAACCGCCACCTGACCGTTGGTTTCCGGCGCGAGGGCGAGGATCACCTCTGAAGCGTCAATGGCGGTTTCAATCCGCGGACGACCTTTTGCCGGGCCGTCGGGCTTGACGTAATTGAGCTTGCCGAGGAAATCGACCTCGTTCTGAGTATTCCACGATATGCCTTTTCCGCCGTTACCGAGCTTGTCCATCAGAGGGCCAAGAGACGTAAAGCGCTCGTAAGTTTCCGGGTAGTTTCGCTCAACGACCGCAATGTTTGGCGCGGTTTTGCCGGGGATCAAATCGCATTCACCTTTGCGCCAGTCCTGGATATCAAACGGCTGAGAGAGTTCCGCCGGAGAGTCGTGCTGCAACGGTTGCAGAACCACGTCGGTTTCGTTGCCCAGGTGACCGACGCACACCTCGGAGAAGACCCTGGCGATGCCTTTGTAGATCTCCCAGTCGCTGCGCGATTCCCACGCCGGATCGACGGCGGCGGAGAGCGGGTGAATAAACGGGTGCATGTCCGAGGTATTCATATCGTCTTTTTCGTACCAGGTGGCAGTCGGCAGGACGATATCGGAGAACAGACAGGTGCTGGACATGCGGAAGTCGAGCGTCACCAGCAGATCGAGCTTGCCCTCGATGGCAGCAGTTTGCCATTCGACCTCTTCAGGCTTCACGTCGTCTGTGGAACCCAAATCTTCACCCTGAATGCCGCTCTCGGTGCCGAGCAGGTATTTCAGCATGTACTCGTGACCTTTCCCGGACGAGCCAAGCAGGTTAGAGCGCCAGACAAACAGGTTACGCGGGTGGTTCTTGCCGTTATCGGGTTGCTCGCAGGCGAAGCGAACGTCACCCGATTTTAGCCCCTGAACGGTGTAGTCCTGCGGCGTCATGCCCGCCGCATCGGCACGTGCCTTAATGTGCAACGGGTTCAGGTTGAGCTGCGGCGCCGAGGGCAACCAGCCCATGCGCTCGGCGCGAACGTTGAAGTCGATCAGGTGCCCGGTGAATTGGGTGGCATCCGCCAGCGGGGAGAGGAGCTCCTGCGCAGTCAGCTTCTCATAGCGCCACTGGCTGGCGTGGTTGTAAAAGAATGACGTGCTGTTCATCTGACGTGGCGGGCGGTTCCAGTCCAGCGCAAAGGCCAGCGGCAGCCAGCCGGTTTGCGGACGCAGTTTCTCCTGGCCCACATAGTGCGACCAGCCGCCACCGCTCTGCCCGACGCAGCCGCAGAAGACCAGCATGTTGATCATCCCGCGGTAGTTCATGTCCATGTGGTACCAGTGATTCACCCCGGCACCGAGGATAATCATCGACCGCCCGTGCGTTTTGTGCGCCGTGTCGGCAAACTCGCGGGCGATTTTTTCAATCAGATACGCGGGTACGCCGGTGATCTGCTCTCCCCAGGCGGGAGTGTAGGCTTTGATCTGGTCATAGCTGTCTGCGGCGTTACTGTCCTGCAGACCACGATCGAGGCCGTAGTTCGCCAGCACCAGATCGTAAACGCTGACCACCCGTTTCTCGCGACCGTCGGCGAGCGTCAGGGTTTTGCTCGGTACGCGGCGCGTCAGCACCGGCTCCTGCTTCACGCTGCGAAAATGCGGGTTCTCATTACCGCCAAAGTAGGGGAAGGCGACATCTGCGACGCTATCGTGCGTAATCAGCAGGGAGAGGGTCAGCTCGCTTTCATGGCCTGCCGCCCGGGGCTCCAGGTTCCATTTGCCTTTTTCTCCCCAGCGGAAGCCGATGGAACCGTTTGGCACCACCAGGTTCCCGGCAATATCAAAGGCGACCGTTTTCCATTCAGGATTATTGGCTTCACCCAGCCCGTCGACAAGGTCTGAGGCCCGCAGCATCCGCCCCGGTACGACGCGACCATCGGCCTGTTCGTCCAGCAGGACCAGCATCGGCATGTCGGTGTAGCGGCGGCAGTAGTTGAGGAAGTAGTCGCTCGGGTTATCGAGGTGGAACTCTTTAAGGATCACATGGCCCATTGCCATGGCGAGGGCGCTGTCGGTGCCCTGTTTAGGCGCCAGCCACTGGTCGCTCAGCTTCGCGACTTCCGAGAAGTCCGGCGTAATGGCGACGGTTTTGGTGCCTTTGTAGCGCACCTCAGTGAAAAAGTGGGCGTCCGGGGTACGCGTCTGCGGCACGTTCGAGCCCCAGGCAATGATGTAGCTGGAGTTATACCAGTCTGCTGATTCCGGCACATCGGTCTGCTCACCCCAGGTCATTGGGGAGGCCGGAGGCAGATCGCAGTACCAGTCGTAAAAGCTCAGGCAGGTGCCGCCCAGCAGCGAGAGATAGCGGGTCCCGGCGGCGTAAGAGACCATCGACATCGCCGGGATAGGGGAAAAACCGGCGACGCGATCGGGGCCATAATTTTTGATGGTCCAGACGTTGGCGGCGGCAATCAGCTGGTTCAGTTCTTTCCAGTTTGAGCGGATAAAACCGCCTTTTCCGCGCGCTTTCCTGTAGCTCTGCGCTTTCTGCGGATCGTTCTGAATGGCATCCCAGGCCAGCACCGGATCGGTATGCTGCGCCAGCGCTTCTCGCCAGAGTTCAATTAACCTGCGGCGCACCAGCGGGTATTTGAGACGGTTGGCGCTGTAGAGATACCAGGAATAGCTTGCGCCACGCGGGCAGCCGCGCGGTTCGTGGTTGGGCAGGTCAGGGCGGGTGCGTGGATAGTCGGTTTGCTGGGTTTCCCAGGTCACCAGGCCATTTTTGACATAAATCTTCCAGCTACAGGAGCCGGTACAGTTCACGCCGTGGGTGGAGCGCACAATCTTGTCGAACTGCCAGCGCTGACGATAGCTGTCCTCCCAGTCGCGGTTGGTGTGATACACCTGCCCGTGCCCATCGGCGAAACTGTCGCCTTTGGTTTTGAAGTAACGAAAGCGGTCCAACAGTTTGCTCATGACATTTCTCCTGCTTCGATAGCATGGCCGGAGGGGGGGGCATCCCGCTCCGGCAAAGAGGTCGTTATTATTTTTATGACGATTTGCGGCCGTACACCAGCCAGGTGACAAGGACACAGACGATGTAAAACACGAGGAACACTTTCATGGCCCCGACCGGCGATCCGGTCATCGCCAGCGAGGTGCCAAACGCTTTGGGAATGAAGAAGCCGCCCACGGCGCCGATGGCAGAGATAAAGCCCAGCGCGGCCGCTGTTTCGGTCACCGCTTCATGCTGCGCCTGCTCGTCCGTGCCGCCCTGCTTTTTGACGCGGTCGAGGGTGATTTGGCGGAAAATAATCGCAATCATCTGGAAGGTGGAACCGCTGCCCAGCCCGGCAGTGAGGAACAGCCCCATAAACACCAGATAGAAGGCGAAGAAACTGCCTGAACCTGAGCCCGGAAGCGTCAGGAAAATCAGGGCGCTAAAAATCGCCATAAAGACGAAGTTGATCAGCGTCACCCGCACGCCGCCCAGTTTGTCGGAGATCATCCCGCCCGCCGAGCGGGCCAGCGCGCCGATCAGGGGGCCAAAGAAGGCGAGGTGCAGGATGTTCACGTCCGGAAACTGGGTTTTCGACAGCATGGCAAAGCCCGCCGAGAAACCGATAAACGAGCCGAAGGTCGCCAGATAGAGCAGGCTTAGCAGCCAGAGGTGAAAGCGTTTCAGGACCGGAAGCTGGCTGGCGATGGAGGCCTTTGAGCTGGCAATATCGTTCATGCCAAAAAACGCCGCAATGGTTGCCAGCAGCAGGAGGGGGGCCCAGATCCAGGCCGCGTTTGCCAGCCACATCGTCGAGCCATCCTCCTGTGGCACGCCGTGCACGCCGAGGAAGGTGAACATCGGGAGGAAAATGACCAGCGGCGCAACCAGCTGCATCACGCTGACGCCCAGGTTGCCCAGCCCGCCGTTGATGCCCAGCGCGCTGCCCTGTCTGGATTTCGGGAAGAAAAAGCTGATGTTGCCCATGCTAGATGCGAAGTTAGCGCCAGCAAAACCGCAGAGCAGGGCGATGATGATAAAGATCCAGTACGGCGTCGCGGGGTTTTGAATGGCAATTCCCAGCCACACGCAGGGGATAATCAGGATGACGGTACTCAATACCGTCCAGTAACGCCCACCGAATATCGGTACCATAAACGAGTAGGGGACGCGCAATATCGCACCGGAGAGAGAAGGTAATGCTGTTAGCATAAAAAGCTGATCGGTGGTGAAATTAAATCCGACTTTATTCAGGTTGACGGCGATGGCGCTAAATAACATCCAGACGCAAAACGCTAATAGCAGGCAAGCCACAGAAATCCATAGATTTCTTCGTGCGATATGTTTTCCTTTATTCTCCCAGAATTGCGCGTTTTCAGGTTTCCAGTTACTCAACAGATGCGGATTATTCTTTTCACTTTGTTGCGACATAGCGCCCTCTTGCTTACCTTAATGGAAAGAAAAAAAGAAGTAAAAACAAAAAGATGAGTGAGAATTTACTGTTGGATTTATTGGATGTTTTGGGATACATCTGAAAGGATAGATAAAAAAGCGCGCCACTGAGGTGAGAATGGAAATTGCGGAGCGCTTAATATGTTACCAATTGTAAGTGTTGCGGGAATTAATACTCCGGAAGGAGTATTAAAACAATTCCAGCGTGATAAGTTTGTCGAGATGTTTATTTAGCGCCGCATCGTCCATTTCCGGCATATTTAATACGGTGATCCCATCCAGGCCGCAAACCAGCCCTATCAAACGCCAGGCAATATTTTCCGCCCGATCGGTGAGTGTGAATGCCCTTGCTTCCGCCCCGGCACGGATAATAACCACCGTCTCGTGATGCCACATCTCCATGGTCAGGACATAAGCCGCTTTGATCTCGGGATCCCGGCTGGCGAGAATTTGCGCTTCCCGCCACAGTCGGATATAAGGCTCAAACTTACCGTCGTCGCTGCCGAGCATGCTGTGCAACCGTTCCCGCCAGGTGGCACGTTCATCCGCTACGTCGGCATCTAATAGTTCGCGGATCAGGCGAACGAATGCCAGCGATTTCAACTCACCGCCGGAGGCAAAGTGGTGATGAACCTGCCCGGTAGCGACGCCCGCTTCAGTCGCAATGCGCCGCACCGTCATCGCCGCCAGCCCCTCGGCGAGCGCCACGCGCATGGCGGCCTGTAAGATTGCTTCCCGCCGTTCATCCTTGCTCAGATATCGCATGTTTACTCACTCTCAATGGGAATGAAACGAGTGTAACAAAAAGCTGGACACTCGTTCAACTTTACGTAGGATCGCATCCTGGACATGTGTCCATGTTTAAAATGAAAAGGAAATTTATGTTTCGTCAGTGGTTAGCGTTAGTGATTATCGTGCTGGTTTATATCCCGGTCGCGATCGACGCGACGGTGCTGCACGTGGCGGCGCCGACATTGAGCATGACGCTGGGCGCCAGCGGTAACGAATTACTGTGGATTATCGACATCTACTCGCTGGTGATGGCGGGTATGGTGCTGCCGATGGGCGCACTCGGTGACCGCATGGGGTTTAAACGATTGTTAATGATCGGCAGCATGCTGTTTGGGGTGTCGTCCCTGGCGGCAGCCTTTGCGCCGTCAGCCGGGTGGCTGATTGCGGCGCGCGCCTCGCTGGCAATCGGTGCGGCAATGATCATTCCGGCCACGCTGGCCGGGATCCGCACGCTGTTTACCGACGCGCGGGATCGTAATATCGCGCTTGGCGTCTGGGCGGCCGTGGGTTCAGGTGGGGCGGCATTTGGTCCGCTGATTGGCGGTATCCTGCTTGAGCATTTCTACTGGGGAGCGGTGTTTTTGATCAACGTCCCGATCGTGCTGGTGGTGGTGTCGCTGGCCGCGCGTTTTGTACCCCGTCAACAGGGGCGTCCTGAGCAGCCGCTGAATATCAGCCATGCCATCATGCTAATTGTTGCGATCCTGCTGCTGGTCTACAGCGCCAAAACCGCGTTGAAAGGCGTGCTGTCGCCGTGGCTGGTAGCCTGTACGTTACTTACCGGGGCTGTGATGCTGTTGATTTTCGTGCGTATTCAACTGCGCGCCCGCGTGCCAATGATCGACATGCGCCTGTTTTGTCACCGCATCATTCTCAGCGGTGTGGTGATGGCAATGACGGCGATGATCGCGCTGGTGGGCTTTGAGCTGCTGATGGCGCAGGAATTGCAATTCGTTCACGGCTTTACGCCATTCGAAGCCGGCATGTTTATGCTTCCGGTCATGGTGGCGAGCGGGTTTAGCGGGCCGATCGCCGGAGTGCTGGTGGGGCGTCTGGGGCTACGCATTGTCGCTGCGGGTGGCATGGGGCTCAGCGCGGTCAGTTTCATTGGCCTCTCGATGCTCGATTTCAGCACGCAGCAGTGGCAGGCGTGGAGCCTGATGGTGCTGTTGGGCTTCAGCGCCGCCAGCGCGCTGCTGGCCTCGACCTCTGCAATCATGGCCGCCGCGCCGAAAGAAAAGGCCGCCGCTGCCGGGGCGATTGAAACCATGTCTTATGAACTGGGGGCCGGGCTTGGGATCGCTATCTTTGGTCTGCTGCTGACCCGCAGTTTCTCTGCGTCGATTGATTTGCCGCAGGGGCTGAATGCGTCTCTCGTCGACAAAGCCTCGTCATCCATCGGCGAGGCGATGAAGGTGGTGCAGGATCTCACGCCAGCACTGGCGGTTTCGGTGACGGAGGCGGCGAAAAGTGCGTTTATTACCTCCCACAGCGTGGCGCTGGGGAGTGCGGGGGGCATGCTGTTGCTGCTGGCGGCAGGAATGTGGTTTAGCCTGGCGAAGGTGCCAAAGCAGTAAACAAGCCTGGTGCGCAGGCTGGCCGGGCAGCAGTTTACGGCGTTAGCAGGCAGTGTTCATCTCGTGCTTCAATTTCCGAACCGCTGTAGCGTGCGTATTGCCCGGTCAGGCCAAAAAACGCGGGTTGGGTTTCAGTATAGATTTCTGCTGCAAGTACCAGCCGGCGTCGTTCATCTTCGCTCATCTCAAGCAGCGTCCAGGGAATAAAATAGCGCGCCGTTGCGGTCAGTTTGAACCACAGCGGGCAGCCGCAGCCTGGACAAAACCAGCGTTCTCCGCGTGCGGATGAGGCGAAATGAGACGGAGCAATGGAATCTTGCTCCACAAGCGGCTCGCCCTGCGTCTCAAGATACATGGCAATGCCGCCTGACCACTTCTGGCATTGCGTACAGTGACAGGCATATACATCAAAATGGTTGAGGCTCACGCTGAACTGACTCATTCCGCATAAGCAGCGTCCTTTGAACAGGTGCATGGCGTTCTCCTTTTTGACGCCAGAAATCCGTATAAAAAAAGCCAGCCACATGGGCTGGCTTTTTAGCGTGACAAATCTTAGAACTGGTAGGTCAGGCCGACAGCAACGATGTTGTCGGTAGCAACGCCAGTTGCTTTGGTGAAGCTGTTGTCGTCAACCAGGTTGATTTTGTAATCAACATAGGTAGACATGTTTTTGTTGAAGTAGTAGCTCGCGCCAACGTCAACGTAT
This sequence comes from Enterobacter cloacae complex sp. IR5458, assembly GCF_049238025.1. NCBI lineage: Bacteria > Pseudomonadati > Pseudomonadota > Gammaproteobacteria > Enterobacterales > Enterobacteriaceae > Enterobacter > Enterobacter cloacae complex sp. IR5458. The sequence goes on along the minus strand of NZ_JBMKIF010000015.1, from coordinate 82,568 downwards.
TCAACCAGATCCTGGTCGCCGTATGAACCCAGATCTTTACCTTTGGATTTCAGGTAAGCGATGGATGGACGCAGACCGAAGTCGAACTGATACTGAGCAACAACTTCGAAGTTCTGAGCTCTGTTCGCGATATAACCGTCACCGAAGTTGGTCATGTTGCGGGTTTCAGAGTAGGTGGTTGCCAGGTAGATGTTGTTCGCATCGTATTTCAGACCAGCAGCCCAAACTTCAGCGTTTTCACCGCCAGCGTTAACGGTATTGGCTACGCGACCTGCAGCAACCTGACGGTCAGTACGGTCAGATTTCGCGTAGGTGGCACCAACAGCGAAGCCGTCCATTTCATAGGTAGAAGACAGACCCCAGCCGTCACCGTTCGCTTCGGTGATGTTACGGTCATCGTTTTTACCCTGGTACTGAGCAGCGAAGTTCAGACCGTCAACCAGACCGAAGAAGTCGGTGTTACGGTAGGTTGCAACGCCAGTCGTACGGCCAGTCATAAAGCCATCAGTCTGCGTCCAGGTATCACCACCGAACTCTGGCAGAACGTCAGTCCATGCGCCGATGTCGTAAGCAACACCGTAGTTACGACCGTAGTCGAAAGAACCGAATTCGTTGAATTTCAGACCTGCGAAGGCCAGACGCGTTTTGCTGCCGTCAGTGCCCTGGGATTCAGAACGGTTGCCTTTGAACTCATATTCCCACTGGCCGTAACCGGTCAGCTGATCGTTGATCTGAGTTTCACCTTTGAAGCCCAGACGAACGTAAGTTTTGTCGCCGTCGTTGCCAGCGTCATCAGAGAAATAGTGCAGACCTGTTACTTTACCGTACAGATCCAGCTTGTTACCGTCTTTGTTATAAACTTCAGCCGCGTTTACAACGCCTGCTGCCAACATGGAAGTCACTGCCACTGCAACTAATTTAAGTTTCATCTTAAATATTCCTTATAATTTTCTTAGGTATTTCCTGAGCCACTTTGAACGAGTTTTAAACGAGGCCGCTCGTCAATGGCACGTTATTTTTAAAAATCTTGTAGTACTCTTTCAATAATAAGTTTCAAAATATTAATAATAATTTCATTTAGTGTGATCGAGATCGGATAAATGGCCTAAAAATAGCCTGAAATGATGAGTATTTAATCAATTTTGGGTGGGGTTTATTTCCGTCAATATAGTTTCATTAGGTTGTTATAAAATATGTTAATTATCGGTAATGCCGTTCTTTTGGTTGGGGTGACAGAGTGTATTTACCCGAAAAGGGCGGCCTTGCGCCCTTAATTGCACGGAAATTCCGTTGCTTAGACAGAAACACACAGAAACATACTATTGCACTTTGTGCTATTAATATTGTGAGTATTTGACGGCAATTAATCACATAGCGGTGTCAGTTTGTGTCAATATTAAGAGACGCAAATTTACGAAAAGAAGGTAATATAAACAGAAGTTAAACGCGCGCCCAAATATTAAATTTATGTTAATTTTTTGCTGTCGGGATGAATATTACCCGACAGCTGACCCGGAATTATTTTTTGGTGGCGTACCAGCAAAGCAATGACCCGACGCAGACCATCAGCGCGCCTTGCCAGAACGAGAAAGAGAGGGGGGAACTCAGCAGCACGGCGGCAAGCGCGGCAGAGAGTACGGGAGTAAAATAGGATACGGCGGCCAGCACCGTGACGTTACCGTGCAGAATGCCAACATTCCAGGCGGCATAACCTAACCCTAGCGCCACACCACACATAACGAGTTTCACGACAACCGGAACAGTGAAGACCATTTCCGGCTGATCGCTCAGCGCATATTTCACCCACAGGCTCAGTGCCGTCAGCAAAACAAACAGGGTAATGCCGTTTTGCCCGTTAGCAAATTTACGGGTTACCGTGCAGTAGGCGGCCCAGATAAATGCCCCGGCAAAAGCCAACGTATAGCTGAGTGGATTCGATACGATATTGCGCATTATTTCATCAGGGTGTAATCCTTGATCACCCCCTAGTACCCAACATACACCGAGTAGTGCAAGGATTAAGCCGGGGATAACCCACAGCGTTGATTTTTGTCCGTTGAACAAAATAGCAAAGACGATCGTCAGGCTCGGCCAGAGATAATTGACCATTCCCACTTCAATGGCCTGCGCTCGCGTGGCGGCATAGCCTAACGACAGGGCAAGGCAAATTTCGTAACTGACAAACAGTACGCTGCCGGCAATAAGATACCTGGGTGAAAAGCGTTTAATATCAGGAAATCCCACCGTTACCAGACACAATAATCCGCTGAGGGTGTATATCATCGCCGCACCGCCGACGGGCCCCAGCCCCTCACTCACGCTACGAATCAAGCCCACCATTGTGCTCCACAACAGAATCGCTGCCAGCCCGATAAGCGTTGCTCTCTTTCTGTCCATTACGTCTTCATCGCTAAAAAAATCAAAGGAAAAAGATATAGCATTAATCCTGACGCTGTTGCGAATTATTCTCGCATGTGTTTAACCCTAAAGGATTATTTGAAGGCGCGAGCGGTGACCATTAAGAGGGCGAAGTCACGCGACCTTGATTTGACGCAAAAAAAAAAGGGGTTTTGCTGTTAGTTTGCGGCGCGAAGTCTTATTTGAACACGAGGACAACAATGGACGTCAGCCGCAGACAATTTTTTAAAATCTGCGCGGGCGGTATGGCCGGAACAACAGCCGCTATGCTGGGATTCGCTCCTAAAATGGCGCTGGCTCAGGCACGCAACTATAAACTGCTGCGCGCGAAAGAGATCCGTAACACCTGCACATACTGCTCCGTGGGTTGTGGGCTTTTGATGTACAGCCTGGGTGATGGCGCGAAGAACGCCAGAGAAGCGATTTATCATATTGAAGGGGACCCGGATCATCCGGTGAGCCGCGGGGCGTTATGCCCGAAAGGCGCGGGTCTGCTGGACTACGTTCACAGCGAAAACCGCCTGCGTTATCCGGAATACCGTGCGCCAGGTTCGGACAAATGGCAGCGTATTTCCTGGGATGAGGCCTTCTCCCGTATTGCAAAATTGATGAAAGCCGACCGCGACGCCAACTTTGTTGAAAAGAATGCAGAGGGGGTGACGGTCAACCGCTGGCTTTCCACCGGTATGTTATGTGCCTCTGCGGCCAGTAATGAAACCGGCATGCTGACGCAAAAATTTGTGCGCTCTCTCGGCATGCTGGCGGTTGATAACCAGGCGCGCGTCTGACACGGACCAACGGTAGCAAGTCTTGCTCCAACATTTGGTCGCGGTGCGATGACCAACCACTGGGTTGATATCAAAAACGCTAACGTCGTGGTGGTAATGGGCGGTAACGCCGCTGAAGCCCATCCAGTGGGATTCCGCTGGGCGATGGAAGCGAAAAACAACAACGATGCGACGCTGATCGTCGTCGATCCGCGCTTTACGCGCACGGCTTCGGTGGCCGATATCTATGCGCCGATCCGCTCCGGCACGGACATTACGTTCCTGTCCGGCGTACTGCTGTACCTGATCGAAAACAACAAAATTAACGCGGAATACGTTAAGCACTACACCAACGCAAACCTGCTGGTGCGGGATGACTTTGCCTTCGACGACGGGCTGTTCAGCGGCTATGACGCGGAAAAACGCCAGTATGACAAGTCCTCGTGGAACTATCAGTTCGACGAAAACGGCTATGCGATGCGCGATGAAACACTGACGCACCCGCGCTGCGTGTGGAACCTGCTGAAGCAGCATGTTTCCCGCTATACGCCGGACGTGGTGGAGAACATCTGCGGTACGCCGAAAGCGGACTTCCTGAAAGTGTGCGAAGTGCTGGCCTCCACCAGCGCGGCAGACAGAACAACGACCTTCCTGTATGCGCTGGGCTGGACGCAGCACACCGTGGGTGCGCAGAACATCCGCACCATGGCGATGATCCAGCTGCTGCTCGGCAACATGGGGATGGCAGGGGGCGGCGTAAATGCGCTGCGCGGTCACTCCAATATTCAGGGACTCACCGACCTCGGCCTGCTCTCCACCAGCCTGCCGGGTTACCTGACGCTGCCGTCGGAAAAGCAGGCAAATCTGCAAACGTATCTTGAGGCCAACACGCCAAAAGCGACGCTGCCGGATCAGGTGAACTACTGGAGCAACTATCCGAAGTTCTACGTCAGCCTGATGAAATCCTTCTACGGCGACGCGGCGCAGAAAGAGAACGACTGGGGCTTCGAGTGGCTGCCGAAGTGGGACCAGGCGTACGACGTCATTAAGTATTTCAATATGATGGATAAGGGGAATGTCACGGGGTATATCTGCCAGGGCTTTAACCCGGTAGCGTCCTTCCCGGACAAGAACAAAGTGGTTCGCAGCCTGAGCAAGCTGAAGTACATGGTCGTCATCGACCCGCTGGTGACCGAAACCTCGACCTTCTGGCAGAACCACGGTGAAGCGAACGATGTCGATCCGGCGTCGATTCAGACCGAGGTGTTCCGCCTGCCGTCCACCTGCTTTGCGGAAGAGGATGGCTCCATTGCCAACTCCGGTCGCTGGCTGCAGTGGCACTGGAAAGGCCAGGAGGCGCCGGGTGAAGCGCGGAATGACGGTGAGATCCTGGCCGGGATTTACCATCGTCTGCGCGAAATGTATCGCACCGAGGGCGGTAAAGGCGCTGAGCCGCTGCTGAAAATGCGCTGGAACTATAAGCAGCCGGATCGTCCAGAGTCAGAAGAAGTGGCGAAAGAGAACAACGGCGTTGCGCTGGCGGATATTTATGATGCCAACGGCAGCCTGGTGGCGAAAAAAGGCCAGCTGCTGAACAGCTTCGCGCTGTTGCGTGATGACGGTACCACGGCATCTTCCTGCTGGATCTACACCGGCAGCTGGACGGAGCAGGGTAACCAGATGGCGAACCGCGATAACGCCGACCCGTCCGGGCTGGGCAATACGCTGGGCTGGGCCTGGGCGTGGCCGCTGAACCGCCGCGTGCTGTATAACCGCGCCTCCGCCGACGTGAACGGCAAGCCGTGGGATCCAAAACGCATGCTGATCCAGTGGAACGGCTCGAAGTGGGCAGGGAATGATATCCCGGACTACAACACCGCCGCGCCGGGCAGCAACACCGGGCCGTTTATCATGCAGCCGGAAGGGCTGGGTCGCCTGTTTGCGCTCAACAAGCTGGCAGAAGGGCCATTCCCGGAACACTACGAGCCGATGGAAACGCCGCTCGGCACTAACCCGCTGCACCCGAACGTGGTCTCCAGCCCGGTGGTGCGGATCTATGAAGACGACGTATTGCGCTTAGGCAAAAAGGACAAATTCCCGTATGTGGGTACAACCTATCGCCTGACCGAGCATTTCCACACCTGGACCAAGCACGCGCGGCTTAACGCCATCGCCCAGCCGGAACAGTTTGTGGAGATAAGCGAAACGCTGGCGAAAGCGAAGGGGATTGCCAACGGTGACCGCGTGAAGGTGAGCAGCAAGCGTGGCTTTATCCGCGCGGTGGCGGTGGTGACCCGTCGTCTGCAGAGCCTGAACGTTCATGGTCAGCAGGTGGAGACGGTCGGTATTCCGCTGCACTGGGGCTTTGAAGGGGTGGCGCAGAAAGGCTACATCGCCAATACCCTGACGCCAAACGTTGGCGATTCCAACTCGCAAACGCCGGAGTACAAAGCGTTTCTGGTCAACATCGAGAAAGCGTAAGGAGCGATTAAATGGCGATGGAAACACAAGACATTATTAAACGCTCCGCGACCAACCCGATTACCCCCGCGCCTCGTGCGCGGGACTATAAGGCAGAAGTCGCTAAGCTTATCGATGTCTCTTCCTGCGTGGGCTGTAAAGCCTGCCAGGTGGCCTGTTCGGAGTGGAATGATATCCGCGACGAGGTGGGGCACTGCGTCGGGGTCTACGATAATCCGGCGGATCTGAGCGCCAAATCCTGGACGGTGATGCGCTTTAGCGAGACCGAGCAGAACGGCAAGCTGGAGTGGTTAATCCGTAAAGACGGCTGCATGCACTGTGAGGATCCGGGCTGTCTGAAGGCGTGCCCGTCCGCGGGGGCGATTATTCAGTATGCCAATGGGATCGTCGACTTCCAGCAGGACAACTGCATCGGCTGTGGGTACTGCATCGCGGGCTGTCCGTTTAATATTCCGCGCCTCAATAAAGAGGATAACCGGGTCTATAAATGCACTCTGTGCGTGGACCGCGTGAGCGTCGGGCAGGAGCCTGCCTGTGTGAAAACCTGTCCGACCGGGGCGATTCACTTCGGCACCAAGAAAGAGATGCTTGATGTGGCGCAGGCGCGGGTGGACAAACTCAAAGCGCGCGGCTACGACAAGGCGGGTGTTTATAACCCGCAGGGCGTGGGCGGTACGCACGTTATGTACGTGCTGCACCATAACGACCAGCCGGAGCTGTATCACAATCTGCCGAAAGATCCGGCGATCGACACCTCAATCAACCTGTGGAAAGGGGCGCTCAAACCGCTCTCTGCAGCGGGCTTTATCGCCACCTTTGCCGGGCTGATTTATCACTACATTGGTATCGGGCCAAATAAAGAGGTGGATGACGACGAGGAGGAGCATCATGAGTAAGTCGAAAATGATCGTGCGCACGAAGTTTGTCGACCGCGCCTGTCACTGGACGGTGGTCATTTGCTTCTTCCTGGTGGCGGTCTCCGGCATCTCGTTTTTCTTCCCTACGCTCCAGTGGCTGACGGAAACTTTCGGCACCCCGCAGATGGGACGCATTCTGCACCCGTTCTTCGGCGTGCTGATTTTCGTGGTGCTGATGTTTATGTTCGTGCGCTTCGTCCATCACAATATCCCGGATAAGCAGGACATTCCGTGGCTAAAAGGAATTGTCGAAGTGCTGAAGGGCAACGAGCATAAAGTGGCGAAAGTAGGCAAATATAATGCCGGACAAAAGATGATGTTCTGGACCATCATGAGCATGATTTTTGTGCTGCTGGTGACGGGCGTCATTATCTGGCGTCCGTATTTTGCCTCGTATTTCCCGATTCAGGTGGTGCGCTACGCGCTGCTGATCCACGCCACCTCAGCCATTATTCTGATCCATGCCATTTTGATCCATATGTATATGGCGTTCTGGGTGAAGGGGTCGATTAAAGGGATGATTGAAGGGAAGGTGAGTCGTCGCTGGGCGCAGAAACATCACCCGCGCTGGTATCGCGATGTGGAACGACTGGAAGCGAAACAGGAAAGTACGGAAGGGATGAAGTAAGACCTGCGCCGTCGGCTTTGCCCGGCGGCGCTGCGCTTGCGCGGGCCTACAAGAATGATATCAGAACCGCTCTTCCACATAACGGAACGGGTATTTCGTCGGTTTCACTTTGCCAATTTTACGTTTCGGTAATTCCACCTTTTCAACGTGAATTTCTTTATACGGGATCTGCGTCAGGAGATGCGAAATAATATTCAGCCGCACGCGTTTCTTATCTTCCGAACGGGCCACATACCACGGTGCCCAGGCGGTATCGGTTGCCGCAAACATGGCATCGCGCGCTACGGTATATTCATCCCACAGGTTAAACGATTTAATATCCATCGGTGAGAGCTTCCATATTTTACGACCGTCGTTAATACGGTCACGTAAACGGCGTTCCTGCTCTTTGGGTGTCACCTCAAGCCAGTACTTCAGCAGAATAATCCCGTCATCAACCATCGCTTTTTCCATCACCGGCGTACCGTCGAGAAACTTCTCCACCTGTTCCGGCGTGCAGAACCCCATGACCCGCTCGACGCCCGCGCGGTTGTACCAGCTTCGGTCGAATATCACGATCTCCCCGGCAGCGGGCAGATGGGGAACATAACGCTGAAAATAGAGCTGGGTTTTCTCTTTCTCGGTGGGGGCGGGAAGGGCAACAACGCGGAAAACGCGCGGGCTGACGCGCTCGGTGATCGCTTTTATGGTGCCGCCTTTACCGGCGCCATCGCGCCCTTCAAAAACGATACACACTTTTAATCCTTTGGCGACGACCCACTGCTGGAGCTTCACCAGTTCAACGTGGAGACGGCGAAGCTCTTTTTCGTACTCTTTGGTTTTCAGCGGTGCATTTTTTTCGACATCAACAGCGACACTGGTTTTCTTCTTGCTTCCCATGATTGTCATCCTCAGGTTGTCCGGCGCGGGAAAAAGCGAGGCCGCACTATGAAGTGTAATCCACCTGAATTAATGGATTAACGTGTCAGCCAGCTGATTTGAACTGGCTCACCATACAAGTTTGTTCAATAATGCCCGTCGCGAGTTTTTAACCTGTGGTCGTGGTATGAAAAAGACAATTTTTTCGTTGGCGCTTGGCACGTTTGGCCTGGGGATGGCTGAATTTGGCATTATGGGTGTGCTCACCGAACTGGCGCACGACACCGGCATTTCTATTCCCTCGGCCGGGAATATGATTTCGTTTTATGCTTTCGGCGTGGTGATTGGTGCCCCGATTGTGGCGCTCTTTTCGGGCAAGTTCTCGTTAAAAACCACGCTGTTGTTCCTGGTGGCAATGTGCGCTGTCGGCAATGCTCTGTTTACTTTCTCCACGTCCTATTTCTGGCTGGCGCTGGGGCGTTTAATTTCTGGTTTTCCGCACGGGGCCATTTTTGGCGTCGGGGCGATTATCCTCTCTAAAATAGCACCACCGGGAAAGGTAACGGTTGCCGTGGCCGGGATGATCGCCGGTATGACCGTGGCTAACCTGGTCGGTGTCCCGCTGGGTACCTGGCTGGGGCACGCATTTAGCTGGCGCTATACCTTTTTCCTGATTGCCGTGTTCGATGCGCTGGTGATCCTGTCGGTTATCCTTTGGGTGCCACACCTCCATGACAGATCAGAAATCAAATTGACCGAGCAGTTCCAGTTTCTGAAAAGACCAGAACCGTGGCTGATTTTTGCCGCCACTATGTTTGGTAACGCCGGTGTGTTTGCGTGGTTCAGCTTCGTTAAGCCCTTTATGGTTAACGTCTCTGGTTTTTCGGAAGGGGTGATGACCGCCATCATGATGCTGATGGGTCTTGGGATGGTGTTGGGCAATCTGTTAAGCGGTAAACTCTCTGGTCGCTTTAGCCCGCTGCGCATTGCCGCCACCACCGATATGGTGATTGTCGCCTCACTGCTGCTGCTTTTTGCCACTGGCGAACAGAAAACGGCCTCGCTGGTCATGGGCTTTATCTGCTGTGCCGGGCTGTTTGCGCTCTCTGCGCCGCTGCAAATCCTGCTTCTGCAAAATGCGAAGGGCGGTGAGATGCTGGGGGCGGCAGGGGGACAGATGGCATTTAATCTCGGCAGTGCGATTGGCGCGTACTTTGGCGGGATGATGATTACCCTTGGCTTTAGCTGGCGTTACGTCACGCTACCAGCGGCGATACTCTCGTTCTCGGCCATGAGCGCATTGCTGTTGTACGGATATCTGCGGACAAGACAGTCACACGTTAAGGCTCGTACGGCTGTATGAAAACCGCTCCCTTTCGGGAGCGGTGATAAATGATGAGCGCTTATGAGCGTAAATCAATCACCATACGGCCACGGATCTGACCCTGTTCCATCTCTTTGAAGATGGCGTTGATATCTTCGATTGGACGCATTGTCACCTTCGGTACCACTTTACCTTCCGCCGCAAACTGGAACGCTTCCTGCAGATCCTGACGGGTACCAACCAGTGAACCCACCACCTGAATGCCGTCCAGCACCAGGCGCGGAATATCCAGGCTCATCGCTTCCGGTGGCAGACCAACCGCGACCACGCGACCACCGGCGCGCACGGCATCCACCGCGGAGTTGAAGGCCGCTTTTGCGACGGCAGTGACGACAGCAGCATGTGCGCCGCCGGTTTTTTCCTGCACAATTTTAGCGGCATCTTCACTGCGGGAGTTGATGGTCAAATCCGCACCCATGCTGGCGGCAAGCTTCAGCTGTTCGTCATTAACATCCAGCGCGATGACTTTGGCGTTAAAGACGTTTTTAGCATACTGCAGCGCAAGGTTGCCCAGTCCACCCAGACCATAAATGGCAATCCACTGGCCCGGTTTAATACCTGAGATCTTCACCGCTTTGTAAGTGGTGACACCTGCGCAGGTGATGCTGCTGGCGGCAGCAGAATCCAGGCCATCCGGTACTTTTACCGCGTAGTCGGCGGTGACGATGCACTCTTCCGCCATGCCGCCATCAACGGAGTAACCGGCATTTTTTACATCGCGGCACAGGGTTTCGTTGCCGGTATTACAGTATTCACAGTGACCACAGCCCTCAAAGAACCAGGCTACGCTTGCGCGATCGCCGACCTTCAGCGACGTCACGCCAGGGCCGATTTCTTTGACGATGCCAATCCCTTCATGGCCCAGGATCACCCCGGTTTTATCGCCAAAGTCACCGTTCTTTACGTGAAGATCGGTATGGCATACGCCACAGCATTCCATCTTCAGCAGGGCTTCCCCGTGCTTGAGCGGGCGCAAGGTTTTTTCGGTAACGTTAACCTGATGATCCTGAGTAACAACAGCAGCCTTCATGTGTATCTCCTTGTTCATGATGAGTATCTGCATAGCAGGTGTAATACTCCTCAAGGATTAATGCTTAAGCGCTGTAATGCAAGGTGCCCGCAACATAATGTCATCATTTAAGGTGATTTCAGATTAAGAAAAGGATGTTCCTCTAATAATTAAGGGGGAAAATACTGGCCCGACGAGAGGCTCGCCGGGCGCAGCGTTACAGCTGTGCTTCTATCTCCTTAATTTCTTTACGCCATTGTGCCTGTAGCTGCGGTTTTTGATGCTTTGGCTTCCGCGCGAGATCGTCTTCCAGCAATGTTTCCAGCGCGACAAGCCGTTCAAGCAGATCGTCAGAGGGGGATACAGGCATGGTCGTGGCGTCGACGGGAGCTGGGGATGTTACCAGTCCCGCGCTTTCACGCAGCCGCTCGAATACCGCTTCTGCATCATGCCATTCGCTCAGCTTTCCCTCTTCAATTAACCAGAAACGGTTGCAGCTTTGGCTAATTAACTGACGGTCGTGGCTGACCAGCAGGACGCCGCCCTCAAACTGCTGCAGGGTTTGCGCCAGCGCCTCTTTGCCCTCCATGTCGAGATGGTTGGTCGGCTCATCGAGCATCAGCAGGCTATAGCGGGCAAGCGTCAGGCCGACAAACAGCAGTCGAGAGCGTTCGCCACCGCTGAGCGTACTGACGTTTTGTCCGTGACGCGCCCACGGAAATCCGGCGCTGATGAGCGCCATTTTTCTGTGTTGCGGGTCGGGCGCGAACGGCTCCAGCGCGTCAAACAGCGTGGCGTCATCCGGCAGCTGGTTCAGCGTCTGATCGTAATAGCCAGCTGACACGCGTGGATGAAGTTTCAGCCCCGTATCGCTCTGCTCATCGCTAAAACAGCGCCAGATAAGCTTCATCAGAGACGATTTTCCGCAGCCGTTACGACCCACAATCGCCACGCGATCGCCGCTTTTCAGACGCGCGATGTCGATGTTAAACAGCTCAGAAAGCCCCGGCGCAGGCGGCACGCCGAGGTTTTCTATTTCCAGCAGTCGGTCGGCGCGAAGCGCATCGCCGCGCAGGGTTAACGTCCACTGGCTGCCAGCCGTAAGCGCCGTCTGGCTCTCCTTCAGCCGTTCGACCTGTTTTTCCATCTGTTTGGCTTTCCGGGCCAGGTCTTCGTTATCGTAAACCTTGCCCCAGGTCGCCAGCCGCTTCGCGCTGGCGGTCACGCGGTCGATCTCCTTTTGCTCCGCCTTGTGGCGCTGCGCGTCGCTTTCATCTTTTGCTTCAAGCGCCTTGCGTGCGGCCGTGCAGGGAAGGGCAAAGTAGTGCAGCGTTTTATCGCGCAGGATCCAGCTGCCGTTTGTGACGGCATCCAGCAACTGTCGGTCGTGCGAGACCAGCACGAAACTGCCTGACCAGTTCTGTAAAAAATGTTCCAGCCAGAGCATGGTCGGCAAATCGAGGTGGTTACTGGGTTCATCCAGCAGGAGCAGATCCGGCTCGTGAATCAACGCCCGCGCCAGCAGCAGCCGGGTGTGTTGCCCGCCGCTCAGCGTGGCGGAGCGCAGCGTCATATCCTGCGGGGTAAAGCCCATGCCGGCCAGCAGCGTTTCGGCTTTCCAGCGCAGGCTATCGCGCTCAGCTAAAGGCAGCTGTGCGAGTACGGCATCCAGCATGGTCAGCGGGAAAATAGCGTCCGGAAGATGTTGCTCAACGCGCGCCATTAGGCAGTGCCCGGCCAGCGCTACCGTACCGGCGGCGGGGGAGTCTGTGCCGTCCAGCACCTTTAAAAGCGTACTTTTTCCGCAGCCGTTATCGCCCAGCAGGCCAATGCGGTCGCCTTTTTTCAGCGTAAAAGAAAGGGAGTCGAAGAGCGTGCCAAACGCCGTATCAACACGTAAAGATTGTGCAGTGAGTAAAGTGCTCATTGTTGCTTACCCAAGAGTTACAGGCATGTTTATGCCTCGTCAAACATCGCTGACGATAACTCAGTAAGCCCGAGAGAAGGGATTTCAGGGGTTGGTGTCTTCGCTCAAGCAGAAGTTATCGCAGCACGATACCGATAACGCTTGAGCGGGTGCGATCACCAAATGTATGTGAAACATTGAAAATTTCACAGTACAGCATAATTGGCCTCCTTATATATTCAGTAGGTTAATGGATGAAAGGAGTGTAGCGGGGGAAAGGGGGTTTGGCTAGTGGGATTCGATGATGCGGTCTGATGCCCTCACCCTAACCCTCTCCCACGGGGAGAGGGAACGGTCGGAGCGAATTAAATCGAGGTACGGCGATAGCTGCGGTATTCAGGCATCCAGAAGTTATCGTCAATAGCCTGCTGCAGCGCGTCGGCAGAGGTTTTCACTGCCACGCCCTGCTGCTGCGCCATTTTACCTACCGCAAACGCGATAGCGCGCGACACCTTGTGGATGTCCTTCAGCTCAGGCAGTACCAGCCCTTCACCATCATTGACCAGCGGCGAGTGGCCCGCGAGGGTTTCGCTCGCGGACATCAGCATCTCATCGGTAATGCGAGACGCGCCGGAGGCGATCACGCCCAGACCAATACCCGGGAAAATATAGGAGTTGTTGCACTGGGCAATCGGATAGGTTTTATCCTTCCATACCACCGGATCGAACGGGCTGCCGGTCGCAACCAGCGCGTTACCTTCGGTCCAGGCGATGATGTCCTGCGGCGTCGCTTCTACGCGGGAGGTCGGGTTGGAAAGCGGCATCACGATAGGGCGCTCGCAGTGCTTGTGCATCTCACGAATAATCTCTTCCGTGAAGAGGCCGGTTTGTCCGGAAACGCCGATCAGAATATCCGGCTTCACGTTGCGCACCACGTCAAGAAGGGAGAGGACTTCGTTGTCAGTATCCCAGTTTTTCAGGTTCTCGCGTTTCTGCACCAGTTTGGTCTGGAACGGCAGCAGGTTCGGCATACCGTCGGTCAGCAGGCCGAAACGGTCAACCATAAACACGCGGGAGCGGGCCAGCTCTTCACTCAGGCCTTCACGCTGCGTCTGGGCAATAATCTGTTCGGCGATACCGCAGCCTGCGGAGCCTGCCCCGAGGAAGACGATTTTCTGGTAGCTTAGCTGGCTGCCGGCTGCGCGGCTGGCGGCGATAAGCGTACCCACGGTCACGGCTGCGGTGCCCTGGATATCGTCGTTAAAGGAGCAGATCTCATCGCGATAGCGGTTCAGAAGCGGCATCGCGTTCTTCTGCGCAAAGTCTTCGAACTGCAGCAGCACGTCCGGCCAGCGGTGTTTCACGGCCTGGATGAAATCGTCGACAAACTGGTAGTACTCTTCGTCGGTAATACGCGGATGACGCCAGCCCATATACAGGGGATCGTTCAACAGCTGCTGGTTATTGGTACCCACATCCAGCACCACAGGCAGGGTATACGCCGGGCTGATGCCGCCACAGGCGGTGTACAGTGACAGCTTACCGATCGGAATACCCATCCCGCCGATGCCCTGGTCACCCAGACCCAAAATGCGCTCACCGTCAGTGACCACAATGACTTTGATGTTGTGGTTAGGCACGTTCTGCAGAATATCGTCCATGTTGTGACGGTTCTGGTAAGAAATGAATACCCCGCGGGAGCGACGGTAGATCTCAGAGAAACGCTCGCAGGCAGCACCCACGGTCGGGGTATAGATTACCGGCATCATCTCTTCCAGATGGTTCTGCACCAGGCGGTAGAAGAGGGTTTCATTGGTGTCCTGAATGTTGCGCAGGTAGATGTGCTTGTCGATTTCGGTTTTGAAGCCCTGATACTGGATCCACGCGCGCTCTGCCTGTTCTTCGATGGTTTCAACCACTTCGGGCAGTAAACCCAGCAGGTTGAAGCTGCTGCGCTCTTCCATGCTGAAGGCGCTACCTTTGTTGAGCAGGGGGAATTCGAGTAAAACCGGTCCGGCATAAGGGATATATAAGGAACGATGTTTTTTCAGTTTGTTGTCCATGTCACTCACTCTTTTTTTGAAGATCCGTCCCTGACACTGCTGTTTGTCATCTTTCTGGCCTGTGCGATGGGGTGCGGTCGGGCGGTATTATAAAGGAGCTGAATATTAATTACCGCAACACATAAACAAAAACACCATCGGTTTTGCCGATGGTGTTCTCTGTCTCAGTCTGGAACTTACTTGCCCGCGTGGCGTTTTCTGCCGGTGGCGTGAGTGACTTGCGTTTCGTGGTCGCCTTCAATCACCACTTTACGCTGATTAGAAAGCTTGTAGTTCAGTCCCAGAATGTGGCGTGCCTGACGGTTCGATTTCATGTTAACTCCTCAATCCTGTTGATAGTTTTAAGGACCAGTTTGCTTACGCAAACGAAATGTAACCCCTTAGGTTGCAGATCCAGCTTAGCAGGTTTTTACAAAGGTGCGTTTCGCCCGCTGACGACGTAGTTAATGGTCTGCTGGTAGATGTCACTGAGGATGTCATTATCCGTGGATTCCACCCACCTGGTCAGTTCCATCAAAATGTCATCTTCAGTCACAGCACCGTGTTCGGCGTGAAGACCCTGCGCAATCGCGTTAACGAGCTCAGGTTGTGCTGCTGTAGTATTAGCCGGGTAATAAGTAAACATGCTGCCTCCGTGTCGTTGTCTGTTTAATGGTACGGCTCGCAAAAAATGTAATTCATAAACAGAATGGCAAATATTTTACCCGTTGTGGCTAAGATTCATCTTAGAAACGAAAATGTCATAAGTGCATGCTTTTATGCACTTTTAAATCGTGGGGATAAATGGACGTTGGGCAACGAGGATATTTGGGCGGTGCTCCTGCTATGGGGGAAATATAGCAGGAGCCGTTTTTAACTTACCACTTCATTTCGCCGGTATTTACTTTGGCACTTAATTCCAGGGAGCTCTCTTCGGCAAGATCCGGGTACTGTTTTTTCATCGCGCCGATAACGCCCGCGGAGTCTTTGTGTGCGGATAAAGCCTGTTCAAAATGCTGCAGGTAGCCACGCGTAAAATCAATCGCGCCCGTTCCGGCAGGCGGAGTCCCAAGATAGTGACCCGGGATCACGCGTTCAGGTTTGTGCGCAGCCATATTGTCCAGGGTTTGCTGCCACTGCTGGCGGCGAGCAGGCGTCTGGGTATCTGCCGTCCAGACGTGAATACCCCAGGAGACACCGGTGCCACCGAGGATCGTTTTCGCAGACGGGATCCACACGTAAGCCGCGTAACTGTCTGGTTGTTCAATGTCGATCTTTTCCCCGTCAACCATAAACGTGGTTGAGGCGAGCACCTGCGGAACGACCAGCGTCGTTGGCGCGCCGTCTTTCATCTGCGGGCCCCAGAAGGCGAGTTTGGCGTCTTTGGTGGCCTTAATATGGTCAACCACCTGCTGCGTGGCCACCACTTTGGCATTCGGGAAGGCTTTTACCAGCGGTTGCAGACCAAAATAGAAATCCGGATCGCCGGAAGTGATCACAATCTTGTTCAGCGTTTTACCGCTGCGGCGAATTTTCTCCACCAGCGCTTCGCCATCTTTCACGCTGAACTGAGCGTCAAACAGAACGGCTTCTTTCGGGCCAGAGACCAGCGTGGAAGAGACCGCGAAAATGCCTTTTTCCTGCGGGTTATACGTGTCAATCGTCAACGGCGCGGCAAAAACAGCCGGTGTGAAAAGGGCGCAAAGCAATGCAAGGCGAGTAAGCTTCATCATCATGTCTCTGTGGTTCAGGAAAGTCTCTATTGTACGGATATTTGTATTTGCCAGAATTCCTGAAACAAGACATGCTTAGTTTCATAAATCGAGCAAATGGAGCGTATATGGATCGCGTTATTGCCGCTCAGGTCTACAACCGGATATGCGAGCTGGGAAGTTTGAGCGCGGCGGCCCGCGCATTGGGGATCTCGCGACCGATGGTGAGCCGCTACCTGGAACAAATGGAAAAGTGGGCGGGAACACGGCTGGTTAACCGCTCCACGCGCAAGCTGACGCTGACGGCAGCCGGCGAAAAAGTGTTGCAGAAAACGCGGACGCTTTCGCAGCTCTCGCAGGAGATTGAGGGCCAGTCGGAGAAAGATTTGCCGTCAGGCACGCTGCGGGTCGCCTGTGCACACTTTACCGCCATGCACCTGATTGCGCCGGTGCTCCCCGGGCTGCTCGCGCGCTACCCGCAGCTGCGCATCGAGCTGGATGTGAACAACCACCCGGTGAGCCTGGTAGGGGAGCGTATTGATGTCGCCGTACGCATTACCGACACCCCCGAACCGGGCATGATCGCCCGCCGACTGGGGGAGTGTCGTTCAGTCCTTTGCGCCTCGCCGGACTATCTTGCTCAGCACGGAACGCCCGTCAGTCCCGAAGATTTAGCGCAGCATAATTGCCTGCACTACAGCTTTTTCGCCGGGCAGTCCTGGCATTTTCTTACGCCGGAAGGTGAAAGCCTGAGCGTGGCCGTCAGCGGCAACCTGAGCGCCAGCATCTCATCGCTGTTGATGGACGCCGCGATTAACCACTGCGGTATCGCCATGTTGCCGGAGCGTGAGGCATCTGACGCGCTGGCGCAGGGATTACTGGTGCCGGTTCTGAGCGTGCTGGAGCCGAAACCGCTTGCCATCCATGGCATTTACCAGTCCCGGGAATATCAACCTGCCGCACTGCGCGCATTCCTTGATGCACTGGCGCAACATATGTTCAGTGGCTAAGACTCTTCTGTCTTCGCCGCAGAATCTGAGTAGCATTCTATACTTAACCCTTTGTAAGCCAAAAGGAGAGCAAGAATGACTATTCATAAGCACGGTTCAGCACACTGGTCTGGCGACATTAAACGCGGGAAAGGAACGGTTTCTACCGAGAGCGGCGTTCTCAATCAGCAGCCTTATGGCTTTAACACCCGCTTTGAGGGTGAAAAGGGGACCAACCCTGAGGAGCTGATTGGCGCGGCACACGCCGCCTGTTTCTCGATGGCGCTTTCGCTGATGCTGGGTGAGGCGGGCTATACCGCCGATTCCATTGATACCACTGCAGACGTCTCGCTGGATAAAACCGACGGCGGTTTTGCCATCACAAAGGTTGCGCTGAAAAGCAAGGTGACTGTTCCCGGCATCGCGCCTCAGCAGTTTGACGGCATCATTCAGAAAGCGAAAGCAGGCTGCCCGGTGTCGCAGCTGCTGAAAGCCGACATCACGCTCGATTACAAACTTAACTAAGCCCCAGCCGGGCTCGCGCCCGGCTATCCCTTCAGCGCGGCGGGGAATACCTCCGCCAGCCAGGCAATAAATACCTTCAGGCGGTGCGTTAAATGCCGGTTTTGGGGGTAAACCACATGAAACGGATAGGCAGCAGGGCGCCAGTCGCTCAGGATTGCCGTCAATGTTCCCGTCTGCAAATAGTGCTTTGCCGAATACTCAAAAGTCTGAACAATCCCAAGTCCCACCGCGGCAGCAGCGAGATGGGCATTGCTTTCATTGACGCCGAGATAGTGTGGAATGCTGATTTCCAGCGCCTCACCATCCTGTCTGAAGCGAAACGGAAAGGCCCGCCCGGTGACCGGAGAGAGATAGCTTATCAATTTGTGGCCGTTGCGCAGCTCCTGCGGATAGGCCGGGACGCCATGATTCTTCAGATAACCCGGCGTCGCGCAGGTAACCATCTCAGCATTGCCGAGATGTCGGGCAATAAGTGTTGAGTCGTTCAGCGGGCCGCCGCGAATAACACAGTCTACGTTACCGCTGATTAAGTCTACGGGCCGGTCGGCCACCCCAAGATCGATCCGGATATCCGGGTAGCGCTGCATGAAATCTGGTAGCAGGGGGATGAGCAGGTCGCGGGCGGTGGAGCCGCCGATGTCGACGCGCAAATGCCCCTTTGGCGTCGCGCGAGAAACGCGAAAAGAGGTGTCAATATCTTCGATATCAATCAGCACCCTGAGTGCTTTTTCATAGTATTCCGCCCCCTCAGGCGTGGTGACGACCCGGCGGGTGGTGCGGTGCAGGAGGCGGATCTCAAGATGCGTTTCGAGAGATTTCACCAGCTTGCTCAGGGTGGCTATCGGCATATTCAGCGAATCCGCCGCGCGTGTAAAACTGCCGGATTCCACCACCCGCGTAAAGGCACGCATTGCCATTAACTGGTCCATCAGGCCCTCTGATTATTTCTGTATGTGAATAGTCATTTTCATTTTTGCCCATTTTTCATTAATGCTGCAAGGGCTAAAGTTTGTTCAACGCGAGCGAAAGCGCGCAAATCAAACCCAACAAAAGGTAAATGACATGAACACGACTCTTTCAGGAAAAATTGCACTGGTAACCGGCGGCAGCTCCGGTATTGGTCTTGCCACGGCGCAGGAGCTGGCGGCTCAGGGGGCGAAGGTGTACATCACCGGACGTCGTCAGGCCGAGCTGGACGCGGCGGTGGCTGAAATTGCTTCAACGGCAGTGGGCATTCGTGCGGATGTCTCTAAACTCGGCGATCTGGATGAGGTTTATGCCCGGATTGCAAAAGAGGAAGGCCGTCTGGATATCCTGTTCGCCAATGCGGGGGGCGGTGATATGCTGCCGCTGGGCGCGATCACCGAAGAGCAGTTTGACCGTATTTTCGGTACTAACGTCCGCGGCGTGCTCTTTACGGTGCAGAAGGCGCTGCCGCTCTTATCCGCCGGATCGTCGATTATTCTGACCGGCTCGACGGTCTCCATTAAGGGGACGGCAAACTTTAGCGTCTACAGCGCCAGTAAGGCCGCCGTTCGCAACTTTGCCCGCTCCTGGGCGCTGGATTTGCAGGGCCGCGGGATCCGCGTCAACGTGGTGAGTCCGGGCCCAATCAAAACCCCGGGTCTCGGTGATTTGGTGCCGGAAGAACACCGTCAGGGGCTGTACGATGCGCTGGCCGCGCAGGTCCCGCTCGGACGTTTAGGCGCGCCGGGTGAAGTAGGGAAAGCGGTGGCGTTCCTGGCCTCCGATGCGGCCAGCTTTATTAACGCCACCGAGCTGTTTGTGGACGGCGGGATGGCGCAAATCTAACCCAGGCTGCGCCAGCAGCGAACGTGACGGCCCTCGTGAGAGGGCTGTAAAGCCTGGGGATCTTCACACCCCTGCGTGGCCAGCGGGCAACGGTCGCGGAAAAAGCAGCCTTTGGGCAGATGACGGTTTCCGGGAAGCTCCGTTTTGCGTAACGCCAGCGTTTCATCCAGCGGTTCACCGGTGCGGGGAACCGAATCGAGCAACAGACGGGTATAAGGATGGTGCGGTTCCCCCAGCACCTGGGCGGCGCTGCCCAGCTCCACAATCTGCCCGAGGTACATTACCGCCACGCGGTCACTCATGTGTCGGACCACCGATACGTTATGCGAAATTAACACATAAGTCAGATTACGTTGCTGTTGCAGGGTCACCAGCAGATTGAGGATTTGCGCCTGCACGGAGATATCCAGCGCGCTGGTCGGTTCGTCGAGCACGATGATGTCCGGATCGGACGAGAGAGCCCGGGCGATGGCGATGCGCTGGCGCTGGCCGCCGGAAAAGGCGTGCGGTAGCCGGTCGAGATATTCCGGACGAATGCCAACCTGCAACGCCAGGTTTTCCGCCATCTGTCGGCGTTCCCGTTCGGGGCTGCGTTTTTGCACCCACACCGGCTCGGTGATGATGCGCCAGACCGGCAAGCGCGGATCGAGCGACGAGAGCGGGTCCTGAAACACCATCTGCATGCCGCCCGCGTGGTTTACCCGCTGGTATGCCCCGGCGCTGGGCTTAAGCATGCCCATCAGCAGCTGGGCCAGCGTGCTTTTACCGCAGCCGGATTCCCCGACAATGCCCAGCGTTTCTCCCCGGCGGATCTGCAGATCGAGTCCGTTGAGCGCATGCACCTGCTCGGTGACGCGGCCCAGCCAGTTTTTACGTGCCGCAAAGTTTACGTGTACGCTATCCAGTTCCAGCAGCACATCAGACATGGGGTTTCTCCTGTTGCGGATACCAGCAGGCGGCCTGTTGACCTTCTGCGCCATGGGGGTGTAAGCGCGGAGTTTCGCTGCATTTCGCCCCGGCGGCAAAGCAGCGGTCGCGGAATGCGCATCCCTGCGGAAGCTGGCTGAGGTTGGGGACGGTGCCGGGGATGGCCGGGAGCAGATCGCGCGGCTGACCGTTCTCCGGCGCACACTTCAGCAGGCCAATGGAGTAGGGATGAACAGGGGCATGGATCAGCGTTTGCGTGGCGCCGCTCTCTATCACGCTACCGGCATACATCACATACATTCTGTCGCAGAGCTGGGATACCACGGCCATATCATGGCTGATAAACAGCACAGAGGTGCCGCTGGCCCGCGCCTTATGCTTCAGCAAGCGCAGTACCTGCAGCTGGACGGTAACGTCCAGTGCGGTGGTCGGTTCGTCGGCAATGATCAGCTCCGGCTCGCAGGAGAAGGCAAGGGCGATCATCACCCGCTGGCGCATGCCGCCGGAGAGTTCGAAAGGATAACGCGCCATCACCTGGTGCGCGTCCGGGATTTGCATCTCTTCCAGTAGGGTAATCGCCTTTTGTTGCGCCTCCCGCCGGGAAAGTGGTCGATGCTGGCGGATCACCTCCACCATCTGTTTGCCAATCTGTCGCGTCGGATTGAGGGCGGTCATCGGCTCCTGAAAAATCATCGCCACTCTGGCGCCGCGCCACTGGCGGAGCTGTTTCTCAGATGCCGCGAGGACATTTTTACCCAGTAGCATCACCTGGCCCTGATGGATCCGGTAGCTGCCTTCCGGCAGCAGCCGCATGGCGAGCATTGCGGTCACGGATTTCCCCGATCCCGATTCGCCCACCACGCCGACGATCTCACCCCTTTTGATCTCCAGCGAGACGTTATTCAGCGCGTGGACCTCACCGCGAAAAATCGGGAAGCTCAGGTGCAGGTCTTCAATGCGTAATACCGATTCGGTCATGACTGTTTCCCTCCTGACTTCGGATCCAGCAGGTCGCGGATACCGTCACCGAACAGGTTAAAACCCACGGCGGTAATCAAAATGGCCGCACCGGGAAAGGCGCAATACCACCACTGGTCGAGAACGTAGTTACGGCCAACGGCCACCATCGCCCCCCATTCGGCGGTCGGCTGCTGTGCACCCAGACCAATAAACCCCAGCGTCGCGGCCATCAGAATAGCGCTGCCAATGTCCAGCGAAGCCTGCACAATCAGCGGCGGCAGGGCATTGCGCAGAATATGCCAGCGGATCAAATGCCAGCGCGATGCGCCAAACGTGCGGGCGGCCTGCACGTAGGTAAACTGGCGGACCACCAGCGTCTGGCCGCGCGCCAGACGGACGTAAAACGGAATGCGGACAATGGCGATCGCCAGCATGGCGTTAAACAGGCTCGGGCCGAGCGCGGCAGCCAGCGCCATGGTCAGCACCAGAGAGGGTATAGAGAGCATGATGTCCATCACCCGCATGATGATGGCGTCACCGCGCCCACCCAGTACGCCGGACAAACAGCCCAGCAGCGAGCCAATGCCGCCTGCAATCACCACCACCGCCAGCCCGGCGGCGATCGACTGCTGGCTGCCTGCCAGGACGCGGCTGAACAGATCGCGTCCCACTTCATCGGTACCAAACCAGTGTTGTGCGGACGGTGCCTGCAGACGGGCGGTCAGATCCAGCGCGTTCGGGTCATGCGGCACAATCCACGGTGAGGTCACCATCACCAGGAGCATCGCAATCATAATCACGCCGCCAACTATCGTGAGTGGGCTTTGTCGCAGCATCCAGAACAGTTTTGCCCAGTTGATACGTTGTCTTGCAGTTTTAACCGGGACGGGCGTTTCCTGCGTTAACATCATTCGGCACCTCCGCGCCCAATTCGCGGGTCAATCCACAGATAAAGCAGATCGACCACCAGATTCACCAATACGTAGGCCAGAGAGACGACGACAGCGAAGCCCATCACGGCAGGGAAATCGAGCGCCTGAATGGACGTCACCACCCAGGCACCCATCCCCGGCCAGGCAAAGACGGTTTCGGTCAGTACTGCACCGTACAGCAAATCGCCCAGCGCCAGCCCGAGCACGGTAATCGACGGGATCATCGCATTGGGCAGAGCGTAACGCAGGACGATATACCAGCCAGGCAGGCCGCTGGCGCGCGCCGTGCGGATGTAGTCCTCGCTAAGCTGCTCCAGCATCGCGGAACGCACCTGACGCGCCACGATGCCCAGGTGAACAAACGCCAGCGTCAGCGAGGGTAAAATCAGATGCTGAAGCGCATTGAGAAAGACCTCGACGTTGCCCTCCAGCAGGGCATCCAGCAGGTAAAACCCGGTGACGTGCGTCGGCGGATCGAGCCAGTCGTCCAGTCTGCCGCCGCCCGGCAGGATCTGCAGGTGCCCGTAGAAAAGCACAATAACGCCCAGACCGAGCCAGAAGGCTGGTGTGGAAATGCCGGTCATCGCCATTAATCGCACCAGATGATCCAGCCAGCGGTTGCGATAGACCGCCGACAAAATCCCCAACGGCACGCCGATGACCAGCGCCAGTAGCAGGGAGCAAAAGGCCAGCTCCAGCGTGGCAGGGAAAAAGGCCTTCAGGTCTTGTGCAACCGGACGTCCGGTACGAATGGACGTGCCGAGATCGCCATGGGCGAGAGCATCGACGTAGCGACCAAACTGGATATACAGCGGCTGATCCAGCCCCAGTTGCTGGCGGATGTTTTGCACGATGTCGTCGCTGGCACGGTCTCCGGCCAGCAGACGGGCCGGATCGCCGGGGATCATGTGTGAAATAATAAAGGTAATGATACAGACACCGGCCACCACCAGGAGTAATCCCCAGCAGCGCTGGCGCACGATGCTCCAGAACGTCATACACTTTCCCCCGGCGAATTCGTTATTTACTCATGGTGGCGATGTTGAACACCTGCTCAAGCATCGGATTAAAGGTGAAGCCTTTAACCTCTTTGTTCATCGCCAGCTGATAGTTCTTCTGGAACAGATAAACGTAGGCCGCCTCGTCAATCACCACTTTTTGCGCCTGCTGGTAATCTTTGGTGCGTTCTGCCTGAACGGTGGTTTTCAGCGCGGCCTGCAGCAGCGAGTCGACCTCTTTGTTTTCATAGAATGAACGGTTGCCCGGCAGCCCTTTTTTGTCTGATTCGAACCAGTAGTTCATGAACATATAGGGATCGGCAAAGTCCGGGCTCCAGTTACCGATCGCAATGTCGTAATCGCCTTTACCGACGCGGTCGCGCATGGTGGCGTTCGCCAGTTTCTCCAGCTTGACGTTAATGCCGATCTTGCCGAGGCTGGCCTGGGTTGAGAGGGCGATAGGCTCCCAGTTCGGATCGTTATCCGAGTAAAGGAAGGTCAGGCTGGCGGGCTTGTCTTTGACCTTCTCCAGGGCCGCTTTCGCTTTGGCCTCATCATAGCTGTACTGCATTGCCGTGGCGTCAAAGCCCCACATGCCTTCCGGGATCGGGCCGCGCATCTGCTTGCCGTTGCCGCTCAGAATGCCCTTCACCATCCCCTGGTAGTCCGTCGCCCATGAAATGGCTCGACGTAAATCCACCTGATTGAGCGGCGCTTTGCTGTTGTTGAGGTAGAGATAGGTCACGCGCAGGGACGGGTATTCCGCGACGGCGACTTTTCCTTCCTGCTTCAGGGCCGAGAGCTGATCGACCGGCAGGGAGTCGGCAATGTCCAGATCGCCGCGGGAAAGCTGCAATCGGCGGGAGGCGCTCTCTCCGATAATTTTTACCGATACACGCTTAAAGTGCGGTTTTTCACCCTGCCAGTGTGGGTTAGGCACCAGCACCAGCTGCTGGCCTTTCTGCCAGCTTTTGAGCATAAACGGCCCGGAACCGGCGGTGTTTTGCGCCAGGAAACCGCGCGCATCGTCCGCGGCATTTGCCTTCAGCACTGCCGGGTTAATGATGGATGCCCCGTCATTTGCCAGCGTGTAAAGGAAGGGGGCAAACGGCTGGCTGAGGGTGAATTTCACCGTATGGTCATCTACCGCATCAATTTTCAGATCTTTCGGGAAAGCTTCAGACGGCCCCTGGCCGAGCTTCAGCAGGCGTTCAAAAGAGCGTTTTACCGCTTCGGCGGTGACCGGCGTGCCGTCGGAGAATTTCGCGTTATCCGCCAGGGTAAAGGTCCACTCTTTCTGGTCGTCGGACGCTTTCCAGCCTGTCGAGAGATCGCCTTCCACCTCGGTAGAGCCTGGCTTGTACTTGACCAGACGCTGATAGGACGGATAGGTGACGGTCCAGTCGTTGTTATCAATGGTGATGGCAGGGTCGAGCGTTTGCGGGTCGGCGGCTTTACCAATCACCAGCATGTCTTTCGGGACGGCAGCCAGCGCCAGCGGAGCGTTCATTACCAGCGTGGCGGCGATCAGGGTCGTGAGAAGCGATGTTTTCATGGTAGTGCTCCAGGTTTAAAGAGGGGTGTGCGTCAGTGGAAAACAGGCAAAACGGTCATCAAGCAGCGGGTAGCTGGCGGCGTTCGGCAGTTCAAAGTGCCACCATTCGCTGCTGATACCGACAAAACCGCCACCGAACATGATGGCATTCAGCAGCAGACGGTTGCGCTGGGCGTGCGGCGGTACGGAAGGGTGATACGGATGCGAGCGGTCGTGCATTTCGTCAAAACCGGCGCCCATATCCAGCACGGTATTGTGTTCGTCCATCAGCGTGACGTCGATGGCCGTGCCGCGACTATGATTGGAGCCAATCGCCACGTCGACCACATACTCCGGGTTCGGGCAGGCATCCCACAGCTGGGCCTGCGCCTGCTGCGGTCGGTAGGCGTCGTACACCACCAGCTTCAGCCCGGCCAGCGTGGCAATGCTGATGGCTTTTGCCAGCGCGGTGGCGGCGTCGGTATGCAGCAGGCACAGCGCCTCTTGGTAGATCGGGCGACCGGTGATGTTGTCGGCAGTGGCGTACTTCAGATCGATATGCAGCGTGGGAAATGTCTTCGCCACATCAATCAGTTCACTCTCTTCGGGCATAGCTCCGCTCCTTTAGCGTTCGAATTGACCAAACTCTTGTTGTAATTGCCGGTTTACCGCCAGACGTGCCGGGAGCGCATCACCCAACGCTTCCACCACGCCCGACAGCAGCAGGTTGAACAAACAGCTCACGGGGGCAAGTGAATCCCAGAAATGACCGGTATCGGTTTTCACCTGCAGTAAGTCCATCGGATAATCCCGCGCCCACGGGCACCAGATGTCGGTGATTAAGGCCAGCGGAATGCCTTTTTCGCTCGCGACGCGGCAGTACTGGCGGGCCATCGCGGAGTAGGCGCGCGTATCGGTCAGCACGACATAAGGGTGCGAAAACCCCGAGTTGAGGGATTCCACCCAGCTTCCGGATGCCCCCTCCGAATAGCTCACGCGCGGGCGCAGGTACTCAAGGTGGCTGAAGAAGGCGTTGGCGATCCCGCGGGTGGACTGGATCCCCAGCACAAACACCGCATCCGCATGGGCCAGGTTGTGTACGACCTGGCGGAAGACGTCCGTTTGCGCGAGCTGATACACCTGCGTGATGGCATCCACTTCCAGCGACAGGGCGTGCTGAAGGCGGTTGGGCAGGGGGCGCTGCTGTTGCCAGGAGTCCAGACGTTCGTTCATACCCCAGGGCTGATACGGATCGCGCAGGCTCTTTTTGACATCCTCCAGGTTGCGGTAGCCCAGCTTGCGCAGAAAGCGTCCCACGGTGATCCCGCTCGTCCCGCTCGCCTGACCGACGCTTTCAGCCGTTTCAAACGGTATCTGCGCGGCGTGGGCAAGCAACCAGCTTCCGACCCGTTTTTCGCTGGGCGTGAACTGGCTAAACATCGTTTCGATACGGCTCAACATCTCAGGTTTCGTCGTCATACCGCCTCGCTGTTAACACGCTGTCAAAAGCCGATCTAGTGTTACCTCGTTAACAATGCATGACGCGTGCCATGATCACAGGCGAGGAAATGCCTGCTCTGCCGCAAACTTCATGCAATATTTAGTTAACGTATGATCAACATTTGTGCAGCGTAGTTCACTTTTGGTGCAGTGACAGAATCTGCACGTATGAATTTGGTGAATACGTCAGCCCGTTCACATTTTTGATAAGATAGAAACACAGTAGACATGAAAGGGATCCCGGCATGGCGAATTGGCCCTGGCGAGTCAGCGAGCATCTGATGGTGCTTGTTAAGAAAATAGCGATGGTGGTGGGGATCGTACTGGTCGTCCTGCTGGCAGTGCGGGTCTATCTCTCGCAGCAGGGGCCTGAACTGCATCTCTGGCATACCTGGCGGGCAGATGAGATGTCCGTACGCGAGCTCGATGGCGCCGACTTTGCCGGGTATGTTGCCCGCGAAAATGCCATTTTCGCCGATCTTAATACCGCGGTGACGGCAAAAACAGAGCATGAGGAACAAACGCCGCTAAACCGCTATTACCGCCAGAGCCTGGTCTGGCCGGGTCAGTTTTCACCGGATGCCAACCGCTCTTTTGTACTCATGCCAGCCGGAAAGCCGCGCGGCGCGGTGGTGTTGCTCCATGGACTGACGGATTCACCCTATAGCGTCAGACATCTTGCTCAGAATTATCAGGCCCACGGCTTTGTGGCCGTGGTTCCGCGCCTGCCCGGACACGGCACCGCGCCTGGCGCGCTGACGGACGTTGACTGGGAGATGTGGCTGGCGGCGACGCGCCTTGCCGTTCGGGAAGCGACGCGTCTGGCGGGAGAAAATGTGCCCCTGCATCTGGTGGGCTATTCCAACGGCGGGGCGCTGGCGATGAAATATGCCCTCGATGCACTTGACGTGCCATCGCTGCGTAAGCCGCAGCAACTGGTGCTGCTGTCGCCGATGATCGGCGTGACGGCATTCGCGCGATTCGCCGGTTTCGCCGGGTTACCGGCGCTGCTCCCGGCGTTTGCCAAAGCGGCGTGGCTGAATATTTCCCCGGAATATAACCCGTATAAATACAACTCGTTCCCGGTGAACGCCGCCCGCCAGTCGTGGCTGTTGACGAAGGCGCTGCAGGAGCAGATTGGCCGGGAGGCGCGGGAAAACAGGCTGGCAACGCTGCCGCCGGTTTTGGCATTCCAGTCGGTGATGGATTCCACCGTCAGCACCCGCGCGGTGGTGAGCGGCTTGTTTGATCAGCTTCCGGCAAATGGCAGCGAGCTGGTGGTATTTGATATCAACCAGGCGGCGAGCTTCCGTCCGCTGTTCAAGCCCTCGTCCTGGACGGCCACCTCAGCGCTGCTGCCTACTGTTGAACGACGTTACACTGTCACGGTTATTACCAATGCGAATGAACACAGTTTCTCAACGGTAGCGAAAATCACCCCGGCAGGAAGCACTCACGAGACGGTCGTGCCGCTTGGGCAGTCCTGGCCGCAGGATGTCTATTCCCTGTCGCACGTTGCGGTGCCGTTCCCGCCGAATGACGATCTCTATGGCCGGGAGCCTGACGTGAAAAACCGCTACGGCATTAGCCTGGGGACGATAGCGCTCTGGGGGGAAACCTCTGTATTGAGCGTCGGGAAAGAGGCGCTTATGCGGGTCACCTCAAACCCGTTCTACGGCTACATGGAGGAGAGGATCAACAGCCGAATCGGGGATGAGAAAAAGTAACGTTCTTCTGTTGTGTGAATATGTTAGGTCGCAATGATTAAGTATGTTAAATAATACCTTCAAGGCACCTCTCTCATCGGAACCCGTTTTGTGCTGACGACTCTCATTTACCGAAGCCAGTTGAATTTATCCCACCCGTCAACCGAACTCCGGGAGGTGGTGGAGCGCGCCAGACGCCGTAACGCGAAGCTGAATATAACCGGTGTGCTCCTCTCTAAAGGGGATGACGTTCTGCAAATTCTTGAAGGTTCCGAAGAGGGCGTGGTCAGGCTGTTCAATAAAATCCGTGATGACAAGCGGCACAGCGGAGTGGTTGAACTGATGCGGGATTATGGCCCGCGCAGACGATTCGAAAACGTCGGGATGCTGCTGTTCGATCTGCAGACGCAGTCGCCGAAAGAGGTGCTGCAATCGGTGCTGCGTTACAGCAAACTCGACAGTTACCTGGCCTCCGATGACCGCGTATTCAAATTTATTCAGACGTTTATTACAGATAAGCGTCCGAACCCATCCGGTGGACGTTACGATCCGGCAAAGTGGGCGCTCGAACCCGAAACCTTACCCTTTGGCGAGTCTCTGGGCCTGATTGCCGGGCAAACCTGTCAATTTGCGCTTCAACCGATTGTTGAGCCTTCGGAAGGCAAGATCAGCTCCCTTGAAGCTCTTATCCGCAGCAATGACGGCGGCAGTCCGGAGCAGTTCTTCCGCGCCCTTGACCCGGACACCCTCTATCAGGTCGATCTCCAGACGAAAGCCTATGCCTTTGCGCTGGCGGAAAAGCTGGGGATTGGCAGCCACAAAATTGCGGTCAACCTGTTGCCGATGTCGCTGGTGAATGTCCCTGGCGCAGTGGAATTTCTGGTCGGTGAGATTAAAAAACACGGGCTTCAGCCAGAGCAGGTGGTGCTGGAAATCACTGAAAACGAGATGATATCCGGACTGAATCAGTTCAACAGCGCCATTAAACAACTTCGCGGTGAGGGGGTTGGCATGGCGATTGATGATTTTGGTTCCGGCTATGCCGGTCTCTCTCTGCTGACGCGCTTCCAGCCGGATAAAATTAAGATTGACCGCGAGATTATCAGCGATATTCACCTGAGCGGTCCGAAACAGGCGATTGTACGCTCGATTATTAGCTGCTGCTCCGATCTCGAAATCACCCTAGTGGCGGAAGGTATCGAGAAAATAGAGGAGTGGTGCTGGCTCGAATCTGCCGGGATCCGCCGCTTCCAGGGTTTCCTGTTTGCCCGCCCGCTGCTTAACGGCGTCGGTGATATTCACTGGCCGCACCTGGTGCGTTAAGGCAATTTTCCACTCGCGTTATTTCCCCGTCGTCCTGCCTGTGCTTAAATAGCTAAAACGGTTTAACATAGTTTAGCTTCGAGGTTCACATGGAAAAAATCTGGGTACTGGGTGATGCGGTGGTGGATCTGCTGCCTGATGGAGAAGGGAGATTACTGCAATGTCCGGGTGGCGCCCCGGCAAACGTTGCGGTCGGTATTGCCCGCCTGGGGGGGCGTAGCGCGTTTATCGGCAGAGTTGGAGACGATCCTTTCGGGCGCTTTATGGCTCACACACTGGCTGACGAGCGGGTCGATGTGCAGTGGATGCGCCTTGACCCGGCACACCGCACCTCAACGGTGGTGGTCGATCTCGACGAACAGGGCGAACGTTCGTTTACCTTTATGGTGCGCCCGAGCGCCGATCTGTTTCTGGAACCTGCCGATCTGCCTACCTTCAGCAAGGGTGAATGGCTGCACGTCTGCTCCATCGCGCTAAGCGCTGAACCCAGCCGCAGTGCGGCCTTTCAGGCGATGGATGCCATCAGGAAGGCGGGCGGTTACGTCAGTTTTGACCCCAATATACGCCCGGATCTCTGGCCGGATGAAACCGCACTTCGTCGCAGCCTTGAAGAGGCGCTGCAACGTGCTGATGTGGTGAAACTCTCCGTCGAGGAACTGGCATTTTTAACCGGCGAGGAGCAGGTGCACGCCGGTCTGGCTGCACTCATGCGCCGCTGTCCGGCGCGGCGGGTGCTCGTCACGCAGGGTAAAGAGGGCGTTATTGCCTGGCATGAAGGCACCGTGAACCACTATCCGGCAACCCCGGTTAAGTGTGTCGATACCACCGGCGCGGGGGATGCCTTCGTCGCCGGACTGCTCTACGGGCTGGCCGCCGGTCTTGAACTGGTTCCCGCCATCACCTTAGCCCAGCGCTGCGGCGCGCTAGCCACCACTGCGAAAGGGGCGATGACCGCCTTGCCCTGGCAGCACGACCTTTAATTTCTCCCTTTACAGGCCGTCGGTCGACGGCCTGAATTGTCGCCCCGATCACACTTACTAAAACGGTTTAGCAAAAAAGATTGCCGATCCAAAATTCACCAGTTTAGTATCAGCAACCTAAACCGGTTTAACAATTTAGCACGTTTAATGACTTCTTTGAGGGATGCGACAAAATGTATAAAAAACGCAGACTTGCCGTGATGATAGGCATGCTGGCCGGAAGTACCTCTGTTTTTGCCCAAACGGATATGACAAGTATCGAAGCGCGGCTTGCCGCAATGGAACAACGCCTTCAGGACGCAGAGACGCGCGCGCAGAGGGCGGAGAAACGCGCCACGGAAGCAGAACAAAAAACGCAGCAGCTCGTTGCCGCGCAGCAGCAGACGCAGTCGACAACCCAGGCGGTGGCGCAGCGCACCACTGCGCTGGAGAAGAAAGCGGATCAAAGCAGCGGGTTTGAGTTCCACGGCTACGCTCGTTCCGGCCTGCTGATGAATGACGCGGCCTCCAGCAGCAAAAGCGGTCCTTATCTGACCCCAGCCGGCGAAACCGGTGGTGCAGTAGGGCGTCTGGGCAATGAAGCCGACACCTACGTTGAGCTGAACCTGGAGCACAAACAGACCCTGGATAACGGGGCGACGACGCGCTTTAAAGCGATGCTGGCCGACGGCCAGAGAACCTATAACGACTGGTCAGCTGATACCAGCGATCTCAATATTCGTCAGGCCTTTGCCGAGCTGGGCAATCTCCCTGATTTCACCGGCGCGCTGAAGGGCAGTACCTTCTGGGCAGGTAAACGTTTCGACCGCGATAACTTTGATATTCACTGGCTGGATTCCGACGTGGTGTTCCTGGCCGGTACCGGTGGTGGCGTCTACGACGTGAAATGGAACGATTCGCTGCGCAGTAACTTCTCCCTCTATGGCCGCAACTTCGGCAGCGTGGAGCAGACCGACAATAACGTTCAGAACTATATCCTCAGCATGAACCACTTCGCCGGGCCGCTCCAGCTGATGGTGAGCGGCCTGCGGGCTAAAGATAATGACGATCGTAAAGACGCGAACGGCGATCTCATCAAAACGGATGCCGCTAACACGGGCGTTCATGCCCTGGTGGGCTTGCACAACGAGAGCTTCTACGGCCTGCGGGAGGGGACGGCCAAAACCGCGCTGCTGTATGGTCACGGGCTGGGGGCGGAAGTGAAAAGCATCGGCTCGGATGGCGCACTGCTGTCCGAGGCGGATACCTGGCGCTTTGCAAGTTACGGTGTCACGCCAATTGGCGGTGGCTGGAGCGTTGCGCCTGCCGTTCTGGCGCAGAGTAGTAAAGATCGCTACGTCAAAGGCGACAGCTATGAGTGGGTCACGCTCAACACCCGCCTGATTAAAGAGGTGACCCAGAATTTCGCGCTGGCGTTTGAGGGAAGCTATCAGTACATGGACTTAAACCCGGAAGGTTATAAAGACCGAAACGCCGTCAACGGCAGTTTCTACAAGCTGACCTTTGCTCCGACGTTAAAAGCGAGCAAAATCGGCGATTTCTTCAGCCGTCCGGAGCTTCGCCTGTTCGCCACCTGGATGGACTGGAGCAGCAAACTGGATAATTACGCCAGCGATGATGCCTTTGGCAGCAGCGGTTTCAACGCCGGCGGGGAATGGAACTTTGGGGTCCAGATGGAAACCTGGTTTTAACCCATCACGCTCCCGCCTGGCGGGGGCGTTTCGCACATCATAAAAAAGAAGTCAGGCAGAGGTATCTATGGATTTTAATCAAATCGCCCGCGAGCTTATTCCGCTGCTGGGTGGCAAGGAAAATATCGCCAGCGCGGCGCACTGCGCAACGCGTCTTCGTCTGGTGCTGGTTGATGACGCGCTGGCCGATCAACAGGCGATCGGCAAGGTCGACGGCGTTAAAGGCTGTTTCCGTAACGCCGGGCAGATGCAGGTGATTTTTGGTACGGGCGTGGTGAATAAAGTCTACGCCGCGTTTATTCAGGCGGCGGGGATTAGCGAGTCCAGCAAGTCTGAGGCGGCGGACCTGGCGGCGCGCAAGCTGAACCCGTTCCAGCGCATTGCGCGTCTGCTCTCCAATATCTTTGTGCCGATCATTCCCGCGATTGTGGCGTCCGGCCTGCTGATGGGCCTGCTCGGCATGGTGAAAACCTACGGCTGGGTCAATGCGGACAACGCTATCTATATCATGCTGGACATGTGCAGTTCGGCGGCGTTTATCATTCTGCCGATCCTGATCGGCTTTACCGCCGCGCGGGAGTTTGGCGGTAACCCGTACCTGGGCGCGACGCTGGGCGGCATCCTGACCCATCCGGCGCTGACTAACGCCTGGGGCGTGGCGTCCGGTTTCCACACCATGAACTTCTTCGGCCTGGAGATCGCGATGATTGGCTACCAGGGCACGGTATTTCCGGTGCTGCTGGCCGTCTGGTTTATGAGCATCGTGGAGAAAAACCTGCGCCGCGTGATTCCGGATGCGCTGGACCTGATCCTGACGCCGTTCCTCACCGTTGTGATCTCTGGCTTTATCGCCTTGCTGATTATTGGTCCGGCGGGACGCGCCTTAGGGGATGGTATCTCCTTTATCCTGAGCACGCTTATCGCCCACGCGGGCTGGCTGGCCGGGCTGCTGTTTGGCGGACTGTATTCGGTGATTGTGATCACCGGTATTCACCACAGCTTCCACGCGATTGAAGCGGGGCTGCTGGGCAACCCGTCGATTGGCGTGAACTTCCTGCTGCCGATCTGGGCCATGGCGAACGTGGCGCAGGGCGGAGCCTGTCTGGCGGTGTGGTTCAAAACCAACGATGCCAAAATCAAAGCCATTACGTTACCGTCGGCGTTCTCTGCGATGCTGGGCATCACCGAGGCGGCTATTTTTGGTATCAACCTGCGTTTCGTTAAGCCGTTTATTGCCGCGTTGATTGGTGGCGCGGTGGGGGGCGCCTGGGTGGTCTCTGTGCATGTCTACATGACTGCCGTCGGGTTGACCGCCATTCCGGGTATGGCCATCGTGCAGGCCAGCTCGCTGCTCAACTATATTATCGGCATGGTGATTGCCTTCGGCGTGGCGTTTACCGTCTCGCTGCTGCTGAAATATAAAACGGACTCTGAATAATGACGTTACCTTCCCGCTGGCCTGCGATTCTGCAGGCCGTTATGAAAGGGCAGCCGCGCGCGCAGGCTGACAGCCATTATCCGCAATGGCACGCCGCGCCGGTGACGGGGCTGATGAACGATCCCAACGGGTTTATCTGGTTTGCCGGTCGCTACCATCTGTTCTATCAGTGGAATCCGCTGGACTGTGAGCATCGTTTTAAATGCTGGGGGCACTGGAGTTCTGCGGACCTGGTCCACTGGCAGCATGAGCCGCTGGCGCTGATGCCCGACGAAGAGTATGACCGCAACGGCTGCTACTCCGGTAGCGCCGTGGATAACCAGGGCGTGCTGACGCTGTGCTATACCGGCAACGTCAAGTTCGATGACGGCAGCCGTACCGCCTGGCAGTGCCTGGCCGAGGAACAGCCGGACGGCACCTTTAAAAAGCAGGGGCCGGTGCTGGCGCTGCCGGAGGGCTACACCGGTCATGTGCGTGACCCGAAAGTGTGGCAACACGACGGGCTGTGGTACATGGTGCTGGGCGCGCAGGATCTGCAAAAGCGCGGCAAAGTGCTGCTGTTTAAATCCGCTGATTTACATGCCTGGGCTTCCTGCGGTGAAATCGCTGGTCACGGGGTCAACGGCCTGAAGGACGCAGGTTATATGTGGGAGTGCCCGGACCTGTTCGCGCTCGACGGTACGCACGTGTTGATTTGCTGTCCGCAGGGGCTGGCGCGCGAGCCGTATCGCTATCTCAACACCTATCCGGCCGCCTGGATGAGTGGGGCGTTTAGCTATGAACGCGGCACGTTTGCGCACGGCGAGCTGCACGAGCTTGACGCGGGCTTTGAGTTTTACGCCCCGCAAACGACGCTGGCGGAAGATGGACGACGCATTCTGATTGGCTGGATGGGCGTACCGGACGGGGAAGAGATGCTTCAGCCGACGCGGTCGCACGGCTGGATGCACCAGATGACCTGCCCGCGCGAATTGCAGTATCGCGACGGCAAGCTCTGGCAGACTCCGGTGCGTGAGCTGGCGGCGCTGCGTGAAGAGGAGCAGCACTGGCAGGGACGTGCCAGCGATGCGCCCGTTCTGGATGCCGCGCGACTGGAGTTTGAGTTAAGCGCCTCGCAGGTGAACGTCGATTTTGCGGGCGCGCTGCGCCTCACGGTTGATGAGCAGGGCGTGCGGCTGGAACGCGCAAGCCTGAAAACCGGTGAGACGTTGACCCGCTACTGGCAGGGGGACGTCCACCATTTACGCGTCCTGTGCGACCGCTCCAGCGTTGAAATTTTCATCAATCATGGCGAAGGGGTGATGAGCAGCCGCTATTTTCCTGACCATCCGGCCTGGGTGCGCTTCGAAGGTGCGTCCGATATCACATTACGCTACTGGTCGCTGCGCGCCTGCATGATAGAATGAGGGTTTTGGCAGCCGGATCTAAGTCGTTGTGAGAAAAACAAAACGCGTCACCATTAAAGACATCGCGGAGCTGGCGGGTGTGTCAAAAGCCACCGCCAGCCTGGTCCTGAACGGGCGCAGCAAAGAGCTTCGCGTGGCGGAAGAGACGCGTGAACGCGTGCTGGCGATTGCGAAAGAGCACCATTATCAGCCCAGCATTCACGCCCGGTCACTGCGCGATAACCGTAGCCACACCATTGGTCTGGTGGTGCCGGAGATCACCAACTACGGCTTTGCCGTCTTTTCTCACGAGCTGGAAACGCTGTGCCGCGAGGCGGGCGTCCAGCTGCTGATCTCCTGTAGCGATGAAAATCCGGGGCAGGAGACGGTGGTCGTCAACAACATGGTGGCGCGTCAGGTCGACGGACTGATTGTCGCCTCCAGCATGCTTAATGATGCGGACTACCTGAAACTCAGCGAGCAGCTGCCCGTGGTGCTTTTTGACCGCCATATGAACGACAGCACGTTGCCGCTGGTGATCACCGATTCCATCACCCCAACGACGGAACTGGTGGCGGATATTGCCCGCCAGCATCCGGATGAATTCTATTTTCTGGGCGGACAGCCGCGCCTTTCTCCGACTCGCGACCGTCTGGAAGGGTTTAAGCAAGGTCTGCGAGCGGCCGGTGTGGAACTGCGCCCCGAGTGGATCATTCACGGCAACTACCACCCGAGCTCCGGCTACGAAATGTTCGCCGAACTCTGCGCCCGTCTGGGACGCCCACCGAAAGCCCTGTTCACCGCCGCCTGCGGGCTGCTGGAAGGGGTACTGCGCTATATGGGTCAACATAACCTGATGCAAAGTGATATCAGATTAGCCAGCTTTGACGATCACTATCTCTACGATTCGCTGACGATCCCGGTGGATACCATTCGCCAGGACAATCGCCAGCTGGCGTGGCATTGCTTTGATCTGATTGGCAAATTGATCGAAGGGGAGACGCCGCAGCCGTTGCAGCGCAAGCTCAATGCCTCCCTGCAGCGGCGCTATAAGTCAGCGGTATAGCCTCGTTCGATACATCAATAACTTTAATTAATTTAAGTTTTGGATGCGCCGATAACCATAAGGAATAATTCTCCTTGAGGTATTGGTTTATGTCGTTGAAAAAGTCATCCCTGATTGTCCTGTTCTCACTGCTTTTGTTCTTTGTGGTCAGCACCGTCACCAGCGTTGGCCTCATCATTAAAAGTAATAATTCCCTGGATAACGTCAACAAAGAGATCCAGGTTGTGCTGTCGATTATTGACCCCATCAACCATAGCCGTACGCTGCGCGTTCGCGTGATGGAGTATGTGAAGATGGTGGAAGCGGGCAACTCGGCAGACGGGGCGGCGAAGCTTGCTACAGTAAAAGAGGCGCTGACCAAAGCGGACCACGCCTTTGCGGCCTTTATGGCTTCGCCGCGACTCACGGATGAAGCGCCGCTGGTGAGTGCCTATCAGGATGCCTGGCAAAACTACCGCAACCAGGGGCTGGCGCCGCTGATCGATGCCGCTGAGGCACACGATGTTGCTAAATTTAACGCGCTGATCCCGGAAGTTTCCCGCCTCGACCGCCAGTACGAAATCGTTCTCGACCAGGTCCTTTCCGTCCACCAGAAATACGCCAAAAGCCTGAACGAAGACGCGAGCAGTAATTTCGTCTCCGGCCTGGTGATGATTGCCGTTATCGCCTGCCTGTTTGTGCTGGTAATTGTTGCCGTCAGCCTCTTCATGAAGCGCTTAGTCTTTGCGCCGGTCAACCTGGCGCGCGAGCACTGCAGCCAGATCGCCGCGGGCAAGCTCGACATTCCGGTGCCGGTGAAGGGGAGTTCGCATAATGAAATCGACCACCTGATGGGCTCGATGGAGCAGATGCGTCAGGCACTGCTGGCCACTATTGCTCAGGTGCGCGATGCGAGCCATACCGTGACGCACGCAGCGCAGGAGATTGCCTCCGGCAATATCGACCTCGCATCACGTACCGAGCAGCAGGCTTCCGCGTTGACCCAGACGGCGGCAAGCATGGAAGAGCTGAGCGCGACGGTGGCGAACAATACCGATAACGTGTATCAGGCCGGAAAACTGGTGCAGGACGCGGTGCACAATGCCCATACCGGCGAAGCGGTGACCCGCGAGGTGATCGACACGATGAATACCATCGCGGCGAATTCGAAGCGCATCGAAGACATTACCAGCGTGATTAACAGCATTGCCTTCCAGACCAACATTCTGGCGCTGAACGCAGCGGTGGAAGCGGCGCGCGCCGGTACGCAGGGCCGCGGTTTTGCGGTAGTGGCCAGTGAAGTGCGCACCCTCGCACAGAAAAGCGCGGTGGCGGCCAAAGACATTGAAAGCCTGATTGCGCAGTCGGTTTCCAGCGTGAAAAACGGTGCGGAGCTGGTAAACCGCTCGGGCGAGGTGATTGACTCGATTATTTCATCGGTGAACAAAGTGAATACGCTGATGGAGCAGATCTCCGTGGCTTCGGAAGAGCAGAGCCGTGGGATCAGCCAGGTCGGGCAGGCGGTGACCGAAATGGACGGCGTGACCCAGCAGAACGCCGCGCTGGTGCAGCAGTCCGCTGCGGCGGCTGCCTCGCTGGAAGAGCAGGCGCAGCAGCTTTCACGGAGTATTTCGAGTTTTAGGTTGCCGGTGCAGGCGTAATTCTTTAAATCTGCCGGGTGGCGCTGACGCTTACCCGGCCTACGAAATCTGTAGGCCCGTGCAAGCGTTAGCGCCGCCGGGCACTCGCTGCGATTGCGCATCCGTAAAATTATTTCATTCCCCTCAGCAATATTTCCCTCCCTCATCCGTCTACCTCATCACAAGCCATAATCAGTTACGATAAACGAGGTAAACACCATGAGAGATTTTGAACTGCACGGCAGAGGTCACGGGCGCGGATTCGGTCGTCACCGTATGGGCAAGGGCTTAGTCATCGGCGCGGTGATTTTCATCGTGCTCGGCCTGCTGGTGATGTCCCTGTGGAACGCCTTGCTCCCGGCAATCCTTGGCGTGAAAGCCATTGGTTTCTGGCAGGCGCTGGGCATTCTGGTGCTGAGCCGCATTCTGTTTGGCGGACTGGGCTTCCGTCCCGGCATGTTTGGCGCGCACCGCCGGATGCACGAGCGCTGGATGAACATGACGCCCGAGCAGCGCGAGGCGTTTATTCAGCAGCGCCGCGAAGGCTTTGGTCGCCACGGGCGCGGCCACTGCGGCTGGCACGGTCATCGTGACGATAAGCGCGATGACGCTATGCCAAAAGCGCCGGACGCAGAGTGAGCGAGATGAAAGCCGGAGAGGTGGGCGGATCCCTGTTGATGTCGGCGCTCAACGCCTGCCGCGCCCGGCTGAAGGCCTTCATTCGCGGACGAACGTCCGTGCGCGACGACGCCGACGACATTTTGCAGGAAGTGACCTATCAGCTGATGAAGGTGGAGCAGCCGGTCGAAAACGTCGCCGCCTGGCTGTTCCGCGCGGCGCGTAACGAGATGACCGACCGGGCGCGTAAGAAACGCGAGGTGTCGCTCTCCGGCTATTTTACGGATGAAGAGGAGGAGGGCTTCCCGGAGGACGAGCTGGCCGAAACCCTGTTCGGTGTCCCGCAGACGCCGGAAGAGGAGTATCTCAAAACGCTGCTGTGGGAAGAGCTGGGGCAGGCCCTGTCTGAACTGCCGCCGCCGCAGCGCGAGGTGTTTGAAAAGACCGAGCTTCACGGCTACAGCATTAAAATGCTGGCAGAGGAGACGGGGGCCAGCGAACAGGCGCTGTTATCCCGCAAGCACAAGGCGGTGCTGTTTCTGCGCACGCGGTTGCGGGATATCTATGATGCCCTGACGGGCGAATAGCGGCCTCAGACAAAACCTTACACTTCCGGTACTTGTAGATTCATCACTATCGTTTATGATCGGGGCGTCTTGTCACTCTGGAATGTTATGCGCAACCGTCAGCTCCTCGGAAAATGGCTTTTGATCGTTACCTGTCTCGCGATGGCGCTTTGCCTCGTGCAGCGTGCGGTCATGCTCAACCATTTTTTACAGGGACTGGAGCCGCAGATCGCCCTGAGTGCAGACGCCCCGTCGCAAAGCAACGCCGGGGAGTCTGGGCCTTCACCCTGTCAGCTAGGCGCGCACTCCCTGCTTTGCGCGCAGCCACTGTTCTTCGACGGCGCGCTGCCGGCCATTATTATCTTCTTCGCGCTGCTGCAGCTGTTTACGCAAGGGCGGGCATTTGCGCCCGTGGAACAGCCCGTTCAGGCACCGCCTCCCCGAATACACCTTAAAAACTGCGTTTTCCGTGAATGAAAATCATCGTCATCACACGATAATTTTTCACTGTTCACGGAGTAAAACATGGTTAACCTCTTCAGGGGATTCGTCTTCCTGTGGCTGTCCTGCATCGGAATTGTCCATGCGGCGGACACAGGCTGGCTGGTCTCCCCACAAAACGATCACGCCCGCATCCGCTTTCAGGCGGAAAGGGAACAAACGCACATTAAAGGCCTGCTCACCGTTGAGCTAAAGCCCGGCTGGAAAACCTACTGGCGGTCGCCGGGCGAGGGTGGCGTCGCGCCAAAAATCAGCTGGCCGCAGGGCGTTACGGATAGCTGGTCCTGGCCGGTACCGTCGCGATTCGATATCTCCGGTATGACCACGCAGGGCTATCACGATAAGGTCACGATCCCCATCGTGCTCGACGGCGTGAAGGGCGACACGCTCGACGGCACGCTCACGCTCTCCACGTGCAGTAACGTTTGTCTGCTGACGGACTACCCGCTGCACCTCGATTTTACACAGCCGGTGGATGACGGTTTCCGTCACGCCTTTGACCGCGCGATGCAGGCCGTGCCGGGCACGTCTGGCGTTTCCGCCGATCTGTCGGCCTGGCTCTCTGACGGCAACCTGGTGGTGACGGGAACGACCGACGGGAAATGGGATAATCCGGGGATCTACTTTGACCCGCTGGAGGGGGATATTCTGCCCGGCGAGCCGGCCATTAAGCACGATGGCAATACGCTTCGGGTCACGGTGCCCGTCACCGACGAATGGGGCGATAAGCCCACGTCGCTGGAAGGCAAGAGGCTGTCATTTGTGCTGACCAATGGCAGTGACGCACAGCAAACCACGATGACCGTTGGCGCTACGCCCGCCGAGACTTCCGCCCCAGGCGGAACGGGCAAAATGGTGCTCTTTGCCCTGCTGGGCGGGCTGATCCTCAACCTGATGCCGTGCGTACTGCCGGTGATGGGGATGAAGCTTAACAGCATTCTGCAGGCGGGGTCGGACAGACGCGTCATCAGGCTGCGCTTCCTGGCAACCAGCGCCGGGATCCTCACCTCCTTTATGCTGCTGGCCGCCATGGTGACCGGGCTGAAGCTGGCCGGGGCGTCCCTGGGCTGGGGCATTCAGTTCCAGAACCCGTGGTTTATCGGGCTGATGGTTACCGTGACCTTCCTCTTTGCGCTGAACCTGTTTGGAACGTTTGAGATGCTGCTGCCTTCTGCCGCTACCGGGCGACTGGCTACGGCAGGCGGGGCGGGGCTTGGCGGCAGTTTCTGCGAAGGGATGTTTGCTACGCTGCTAGCCACGCCGTGCTCCGCACCGTTCCTCGGTACCGCAGTTGCCTTTGCCCTTGGCGCGCCGCTGCACGCCCTGTGGCTCATCTTCCTGATGCTCGGCGTGGGCATGAGCCTGCCGTGGCTGTTTGTCGCCCTGGTGCCCAAAACGGCCATGCTGCTGCCGAAGCCTGGCCGCTGGATGAACACGCTTAAAGCGATCCTGGGCCTGATGATGCTGGCCTCCAGCCTCTGGCTGGCGACGCTGCTGAGCCTGCATCTGGGGGCAATGGTGAGTCAGATCGTGGTGCTGGTGCTGATTGTTGTCGCGCTGGTGCTGTTCGCGTTGAAGGGGCAAACCTCCTCGCCGTTGTTCTGGATCGTGGTCATCGCGCTGTCGGCGTTTGGCGGGTATCAGCTGCGCGGAGTGTTTACCTCGCCGCCGGACGCTCCGGCGCAACATATCGCTGAGGCCATCCCGTGGCAGCCACTGAGTGAAGACGCCATCCAGCAGGCGCTTTCTCAGGGGAAACGGGTGTTTGTGGATATTTCGGCGGACTGGTGTGTGACCTGCAAAGTTAACGAGCATCGGGTCCTGAATCAGCCAGACATCATTGCCGCGCTGAGTCAGCCGGACGTAGTGGCGCTGCGCGGTGACTGGAGCCAGCCGTCCGCCTTTATCGCGGATTTTCTGGCGAAGCGAAACCGCTACGCTATTCCGTTTAATGCGGTATATGGCCCTGGTCTGCCGGAGGGCGAAATCCTCTCGCCGCTGCTGGATAAACGCACCCTGGTCACCACCCTGAACAACGCAAAAGGCTAAACGTATTATGAAAAAATTCCTTTTCACGCTGATGCTCCTGCTGGCCTCGGCTCAGGCGATGGCCGCTCAGCCGCTGACGCCAGACCAGGAGCAACGTGCGCAGAAGATGATCGCGGATTTTCTGTTTAACGATCCGAATTCCCCGCGTATCGGCGCGAAAAATCCAAAGCTCACCCTTGTGGTGTTTACCGACTACAACTGCCCGTACTGCAAGAAATTCGACCCCTATCTGGAGAAGATCGTAGAAAAACATCCCGATGTCGCCGTGGTGTTTAAGTTTTTACCTTACCGCTCGGAAAGTTCGCTGACCGCCG
This sequence comes from Enterobacter cloacae complex sp. IR5458, assembly GCF_049238025.1. Taxonomy (NCBI): domain Bacteria; kingdom Pseudomonadati; phylum Pseudomonadota; class Gammaproteobacteria; order Enterobacterales; family Enterobacteriaceae; genus Enterobacter; species Enterobacter cloacae complex sp. IR5458. Next base: position 41,013 of record NZ_JBMKIF010000015.1, on the reverse strand, counting down.
CGCGCGATGCGCTCACGCTCTGGCGTCAGGATCCCGGGGCGTTTATGAAACTGAACCATACCCTGATGGCCAAAAAGGGGTACCACGATGACGCCAGCATTCAGGAAGCGCAAAAACGGGCAGGGGTCAGCGTTACCACGCCTGATGAGGAGAGTCTGATGACGATCAAGCGCAGCCTGCTTGTCGCGGAAAAAATGGGCATTCAGGGTACGCCCGCCACGCTGATTGGTGAGGGATTGCTGCCCGGCTGGGTGCCTTTTGAACAGTTCGATGAAATCGTCAGCGACGCGCTGAAAAACCGCTAACCTGAAGGGGGCGTGATGCCCCCGATAAACCGGAGAGGGATATGAAAAAATTACTGTTACTTTCGGCACTGGCGACCTCAGGGCTGGTCCAGGCTGCTGACGCTATACCGGATGTGGTTAAGCACTTCAGTGAGCAGCAGAACATTACAATCATCAAGAAGCTGGATGCTCCCGGCGGCGCGCCGGCCTGGCTGGGGCAATATCAGGACATGGGGGTGACGCTCTTTTTAACCCCGGACGGCAAGCACGTGATTTCGGGCTATCTGTACGATGACAAAGGGAAAAACCTCAGCGAGGGGTATTTCCAGAAAGAGATCTATGCCCCGATGGGACGCGAAATGTGGAAGACGCTCAACGCGGCGCATCCCCTGAAGGAAGGGGCGGATAACGCGCCGCGCAAAGTCTTCGTCTTCGCCGATCCGTTCTGTCCGTACTGCAAGCAGTTCTGGTCAGAGGCGCAGCCGTGGGTCAAGGCGGGCAAGGTCCAGCTGAATACGCTGCTGGTGGCGTTTCTTAACCCTAACAGCGGACGTAACGCTGCCGCGATCCTGAATGCGAAAGATCCGGTCTCGGCCTGGCGCGAGTACGAGCTCTCCGGTGGCAAAAAGTTACCGAAGCCTGAGGGGGAAGGGTCTCGCGAAACGGTAGCGATCCTGCAGAAACACCAGGCGCTGATGGACAGTCTGGGGGCCAACGCCACCCCGGCCATTTACTATATGAACGCGGAAAACGAGCTGCAGCAGGTTGTCGGGATGCCGGACGCGCAGCAGCTTGAAGCGATGTTCGGGCCGAAGCCGTAAAGAACGCAGGCAGAAACAGGACGTTTCTGCCCGGCCGTCCGGTTAGCTACCCCAGCGTCCTTTGAGATAGTTGACCGCCTGCTGCGTCTGCGGCTTGTTCAGGTAATCTTCCCGGAACAGGATGGTGCCGTTGACGTTGGGCAGTGAATCATTGAGATCGAGCTGTTTTTTCAGTTCCGGCACGCCGCCCTGAACCGTCCAGTCCGGCTCATTTTTCGACGGTTCGCCCACTTTGTAGAACGCGATGCCGATGTACAGACGCGTGTGGGTCGGCTTCACGACGTCGGCCCACCATTTGGTCAGCACGTCATAGCGCGCGGCATCCCGGGAGAAGGGCCAGTAAATTTGCGGGGCGATGTAGTCCAGCAGGCCCTGCTGCACCCACTGACGCGTATCGGCGTAGGATTCATCATAGGCGGCGGCACCCCGGGTGTCCGAGCCTGCTGGGTCAAAGGAGCGGTTACGCCACACGCCAGCCGGGCTGACGCCAAACTCAACATCGGGTTTGGTTTGTTTTATCGCGCGGGAAACCTGAACGATCAGCTGATGCGTGTTGTGTCTTCGCCAGTCGGCCTTAGAGGCAAATCCCTGTCCGTACTGCCGGTAAGTCTGAGAATCATTCAGCGCGGATCCCGGTGATTCGGCATAAAAGTAATCATCAAACTGCACGCCGTCTATCGGGTAGTTCGCCACGACTTCCGTGACGACACGGGTTATCCAGTCGCGCACTTCCGGAATGCCGGGATCGAGTACGAAGCGATCGCCCGAGACGCGTACCCACTCCGGGTGCTGGACATAGACGCTGGACGGGGTCTGATACGCCGTCCGGTTCAGGGCAGCGATGGTTGACGGCTTCGTGTTGGTCGACACGCGGTACGGGTTGAACCAGGCATGGACTTTCATACCGCGCTTGTGCGCTTCATCCAGCATAAACTGAAGCGGATCGTATCCCGGATATTCGCCGATGTTGCCCGTCAGCATATCTGACCACGGTAAAATTTTTGATGACCAGAGTGCCGTGCTGTCCGGCTTTACCTGGAAAAACACCGTGTTAATCCCAAGGTGCTTAAGGTTATCGAGCTTGGCGATAAGCGCCTGCTTTTGCATTGCGATGCGCTGGTCAGCGCTGGTGCCATTCACCGAGGCCACCGGCGGCCAGTCGAGGCGAGAGACGGTCGCAAGCCAGATCCCGCGCATCGGCTCGTTTGCCTGTTGGGTCGGTTTGCTGACGATGGGGAGCGGGGTAACTAATGATTTTGGTGGTTTTGAGGAGCAGCTTACAAGTAAAAGTGCGCAGCCAGCCAGCGCACCGATCCGTTTTACGTGTCGCGTCATTTGCGTATTAGCTCTTGATAATCCGACTGTTAGCCCAGGGATTAAAGGCGGGCGCCTCCTGTTCTTTATGTCCCTCGTCGTGGAGGGAATCCAGATACAGGGCTTCGACCTCCGCGCGTGCCCACGGGGTACGGCGCAGAAATTTCAGGCTCGATTTAACGCTGGGGTCTTTTCTGAAACAGTTAATTTTGATGCGGTCACCCAACTCGCTCCAGCCATATTTCGCCACCAGGGCGTTGACCATCATCTCCAGCGTAACGCCATGCAAAGGATCGTTAGAAATGTGTGCAGTCATAGGTGTCCGGATGTCTCAATTTTTGTGGGGGTGGAGTTACCGGTGAAAGGGTACAAGAAAGCAGGGGAAGCGGCAATTTAAGCGTGAAATTCTTCACCCCCGAGGGGTGAAGAAAGAGAAACGTTCGTTTACTTTTTGTCTTTAAACAGTTCAGGTGCCCACGGTGTCGGATCCACCTCCATAAACGGCGCGCGCTCGAAGCGATCCTTCAGCGCCCACGGCACCGTGCAATCAAAGATGGTCTTGCAGGAGATGCCGTTTCCGCGAATTGAGTTGCTGTAATCCGGCGACTGAGACGGATCCAGCTGGTGACCGCGGATCCCCGGAATATTCGTGATGCTGACATCGCCCTGCATACGGGTGGTCATCGCCCACAGGATGTCGTCGCTGTCGAAAATATCCACGTCTTCATCGACAAGGATAATGTTTTTCAGCTCCGAATAGGTGGCTAACGCGATAAGTGCTGCCTGGCTCTGGCGTCCTTCATCTGACGGCTGGCGTTTTTTCACCTGCAAAATACCCAGGAATTTACCGCCACCCGCGGTATGCGCATAGACGTTTTGCAGGAAGCCCGGAATCGCCTCCTCAACCGCATTGCGGATGCTGGCCTCCGTCGGCAAACCGGCCAGGGTGGTATGTTCTTCTCCGGGGCCCACCAGCGTTTGCAGGATAGCCTGATGGCGCATGGTCACCGCTTTTACTTTGATCACGGGCAGAGACGGGTTCGCCTCACCGCAGTAGCCCGGGAATTCCGGCATCGCGTGGCCGGTGTTGGTATGCTGATCTTCTCTTACGCGCACGCCGGGAAGCAGTTCGCCTTCAATGATAATTTCCGCCCGCGCGATGGCTTTCTCTTTTACCGCCACGCCCTGTACCAGCTCGACCGGCTGCTGGCGCAACGCCCCGGCGACGCCCAGCTCATTGTAACCAAACGGTGTGGTGGGGGCCTCAAAACACGCGCCGATATAGATAGCGGGATCGAGCCCCATGTTGATCGTCACCGGCAGCGGTTTTCCGGCCGCTTCCGCTTTTTTGCGAAAGACTTCAATATGGCGACCGGCGGCCAGGAACATGGATAGCTCATCGCGCTCCTGCACGCAAAGGCGGTGGATGGTGACATCCGTCAGCGAGCTGTCCTCCGGATCGCTTGCCAGCACCAGTCCCAGGCAGAAGAACGGGCCTGCATCAATCGGCGTATTGGTTGGTGCTGGCAGCAGTTTGCGCAGATCGAAGTCCGGATCTTCAGCGTAGAAGACCTGCTCCTGACAAGGGGCCTGCGAGGCCGGGACGACAACGGGTGCGACCGGTTTTTTCACCGCCTGACCGACATGTTTTGCCAGTTCAGAAGGCGCACAGCCTAACAAAAGTGCCGCGCGTTCACGGCTGGCGTGCATGCCTACCAGAATGCGCGAGCCCGGATAGCCCTTCACGCTGTTGAACATCATGGCCGGCCCCGTGCGGGTCGGGCGTTTTACCGTACCGCCCGCGCCAATATGACGATACACACCTGCCAGCTCTGCGTTAGGATCGACGGGATGATCGGTTTCAATATACTGGCCTTCGTGGCGCTTCAGTAAGGCGATGGCACTTCTGAGATCGTTGACTGGGTTTTCCATATTTTCCTCCCTCGGTTGAATACCTCCATTTTTACGACAATGACCCATAGCATCAATTGCATCATTACTGCTAAATTGATAATTAATTTATTATCAAAAAAGGAAGTCTCCCGTGCAGTTTCGTCAGATGCGCCATTTCATTGTCGTTGCCGAAGAACTCCACATGCACCGGGCCGCCGAGCGTTTAAACATGGCGCAACCGGCGCTGAGCCAGCAGATAAAGGCGCTGGAAGAACGTTTAGGCGTCACGCTCTTTAGCCGGGCGAACCGTCGCTTAACCCTGACGCCCGCGGGCGACGCGTTTCTGGTGAAGGCCAGGCTCGCCATCTCCCTGACCGAGCAGGCGGTGCTGGACGCCAGGCAAACGGCGAGAGGCGAGCAGGGGGTGTTAAACCTGGGATGTGTGTCGAGTGCAATGTTCGACGGCAAGCTGCCCGCTGCACTGCGCCAGATGCACAGCCGCTGGCCGGCGATTACCATGTCTTTGATGACGGGCAATGTGCAGACGCTCTACGCCGCCGTGCAAAGTAACCAGCTGGATGTGGCGATTATTCGGGCACCGCTGCCATCGCTGCCTGACGATCTGCAAAGCCGGCCGTTCACCTCAGAAAAAACGGTGCTGGCGCTGTATCGCCAGCATCCTCTGGCCGACTCTTCCGCCCTGACGCTCGCGTCAGTGAAGGATGAAAAATGGATCTCGCTGCGCGATCCGGAGGGCATGGGGCTGGAGCAGTACTTTTATGACGTCTGTAGCGGGGCGGGTTTCCAGCCGGACGTAGTGCAGAATGCGACGGATGTTCCCACGGTGATAAGCCTGGTCTCCGCGGGCTTTGGTCTGGCGCTGTTGCCTGCGTCCGCAAAGGCAGTGAGTGTCGAGAATGTCGTTTACGTGGACATTCTCGACCGTCTCAGGGAAAGCGAACTGACGCTGGTGTGCCACCGGATTATTCGCTCAGAAGTGCTTAAAAAATTTCTGGTTACCCTCGACCGCACCTGACGGCGTCATCCGCTCATTTCACGCTGCTGGCGTCCCGGTTGGTATAGGTGACGGGAACCCAGGCATAGCCACCGTTTTCACCTTTGGTGACATAGCCGATACCCGGGAACGGCAGATGGGGCGCGGCAATCAGGTCTCTGTTTTTCACAAAGTCCGCAAACGCCTGTTCGCGCACGCTTGCCGCTTTGTTCTGATCTTCATCGTAGGTGATGGTCACACCAGGCTGCGGGAACTGGACCGCCCCGGCATGAATGATGTCGCCGACAAAGGTGATCTTCTCGCCTTTGCTTGTCAGCGTGTAGAAGGCTGAACCCGGCGTATGGCCGGGATGAACCGTGCCGGTCAGCCCCGGAAGAATCTCAGCCGTGCCGCTAAAAGGCACCACTTTACCGGCGTCAAGATAGGGCTTTAAGGTCTTCTGCGCGACGTCAAAGTAGTTCTTGCCGTAGCCGGTTTTCTTTTGATTATCGTCGTTAAAGAAAAAGTCGACGTCGGGTTTGCCAACGAAAACGCGTGCGTTGCTGAATACCACCTTGCCGTCTTTGACCAGACCGCCCGCGTGATCGGAGTGGGCGTGGGTCAGCAGGACTTCAGTAATGTCCTCGGGTTTAACCCCTTGCGTGGCGAGGCTTTCAACCAGGCGTCCACCCGCATCAGGACCAAAGAGCTGGCCCGAGCCGGTATCCACCAGAATTTTATGTCCGGGGATCGCAATCAGGAACGCGTTAATGGAGACCTCGGCCGGGTTGGTCTGGAAATTTTTCGCGAGCAGCGCATCAATCTTTTGCGGCGTTGTCCGGCGCAGCAGCTTATGCAGATCCTGCGCGACGGTTCCGTCGGTAAAAGACGTGACAATGACATCGCCGACCTGCACGCGGTAACCGCCCGCCGGTTGTTTAACGACGTGCTGGGGCGTTTCTGCCGAAGCCTGCAGCACAGGGTAGAAAAGCAGTGAACTGGACATCAGCGTGGAAAGAGCAAGTTTTTTCATGGTAAGCATACGCGTCTCCTTTGAAAGTGCTCATCTTACTCATAGCGGCCGTAGAGCAGCGAGTTTCCTCTACACCAGCATGTAATACCAGAACAGGGCAACTTCGTCTTTTTCCGGTAAAGCGTTGTACAGATAACGGTCGTATCCGCCCAGGGTGAAACCGTAGTTTCGGTAAAACAGACAGGCCGAGACGTTCACATTTTGGGTTTCAAGCCGCAGTCCCGGCGCGTTTACGCTTCGCGCCCACACGTGCGCGGCGGCCATCAATTTTTGTGCTGCGCCGGTTCTGCGTTTTGTACGATCTACGGCTATGTAATCCACCGAGATAAACTTATTCCAGCCAATTGATGCAGTAATAAAACCGGCTATTTCACCCTCGTTCGTTTCTGCAACAAGAAATATGGCGTCCGGGTTAACACAATGATTTTCAAGTGTCTGGATATCGAGCTCGTAGGTTTTTATCCAGGGCTCGGCGATAGCTTCAATATGCAAATCACAATGGAGAAAAGGCTCTCGTGCAATGTGGTTAACGGTGAAAGAGAAGTCACAACATTCGAGGCGTACGAGGTCGGTATTTAATCCTTTTCGAATCTGCATAATATTCCCGGTAGTGAGTGAGTTCATAAAGAATAGACGAAGCGGTTAAATCCGCTGAGCCAACACACTTTTAATCCTGAACTAAGCTTGTACTTCGTTCCGCGTAAAATGTGGGTCATTCGAGGACAATGAATGGAATTCAGGACATTTCAAAAGCAGTGGGGTGCTGAGTTTATTTCCGATGACGTTGTACGTTTTCGCGTCTGGGCAGAAGGACAGAAAGCGCTGACGCTACGTCTGGCCGTCACCGACGTGCCGATGACGGCAGTGGGTAACGGTTGGTTTCAGGCAGACGTTCCGGGCGTTACGCACGGCACAGAGTATCAGTTTGTCCTGCAGGACGGCATGACGGTGCCCGATCCCGCGTCTCGCGCACAGGCAAGAGACGTTAACGGCCCCTCCATCGTTATCGATCCCCGACGTTATCAGCCGGTTAACCGGGACTGGTCAGGGCGGCCGTGGGAAGAGACGGTTATCTATGAACTGCACATCGGCACGTTTACCCCGGAGGGGACCTTCCGGGCCGCCATTGAAAAACTCCCTTACCTGGCAGAACTGGGTATAACCCAGCTTGAAGTTATGCCCGTCTCTCAGTTTGGCGGATCCCGCGGCTGGGGGTACGACGGTGTGTTGCTTTATGCTCCGCACGCCGCATACGGTACGCCAGAGGATTTCCGCGCGTTAATCGATGCCGCGCACGGTCTTGGGCTTTCCGTGGTGCTGGATATCGTACTCAACCACTTCGGCCCGGAAGGCAACTATCTCCCGTTGCTGTCGCCTGCCTTTTTCGATGCAGAGCGGATGACGCCCTGGGGCAACGGGATCGCCTACGAGCGCGAGCCGGTAAGACATTACATTACCGATGCGCCGCTCTACTGGCTGACCGAGTACCGCCTGGACGGCCTGCGTTTTGATGCCATCGACCAGATTAAAGACAGCTCGAAGACGCATATTCTCCAGGAAATTGCAGAGAAGATCCGTGAGGCGATCCCGAACCGTCATGTTCACCTGACCACGGAAGACAGCCGCAACGTCATTTTCCTGCATCCGCATGATGAGCACGGCAATACGCCGCTGTTTACCGCTGAGTGGAATGATGATTTCCACAACGCGGCTCACGTGTTTGCCACCGGTGAGACGCACGCGTACTACCAGGATTTTGCGTTTGAACCAGAGAAAAAATTCGCCCGGGCGCTGGCAGAAGGGTTTGTCTACCAGGGCGAGGTTTCGCTGCAAACCGGCCAGTCCCGCGGGGTGGAGTGTCACACGCAGCCACCGCAGTTCTTCGTTGATTTTATTCAGAACCACGATCAGACCGGGAATCGCGCCCAGGGTGAGCGGCTTATCACCCTCGCGGGCGCCAATAAAACCCGTGTGCTGCTTGCTGCACTGCTGCTTTCCCCCCATATCCCGCTGCTGTTTATGGGCGAGGAGTTTGGTGAATCACATCCGTTCCTGTTCTTCACCGATTTTCACGGCGATCTGGCCGACGCGGTGCGGGAAGGGCGCGCAAAAGAGTTTACTGGCCATGCCGGGCACGATGACGCTGTCCCGGACCCGAATGACGTGAACACCTTTGTCCGCTCAAAGCTTGACTGGAATAAAATTGCCACCGACGACGGCAAAACGTGGCTCCGCTTCACGCGCCATCTGCTTACGCTGCGTCATCGTTATATCGTTCCGCTTCTGCATGAGGGGAGCCGCGTCGAGGGCAAGGTGATCGGGACGGCACCCGGTATGGTGGCCGTAAGCTGGCGCTTCCCGTCCGGAACGCTTTCGCTGGCGCTCAATATCGGCAATAAATCTGTCAAACCGCCCGCTCTTTCGGGGGAGACGCGCTTCGCCTGGCCGGAGGTAACCGACATTTTGCCGCCGAACAGTATTGTCGTTCGCTTTGCTGATGGAGAAGCATCGTTATGATCCCTTCCGCCACGTACCGTATACAGTTCCGTAATGGCATGACCTTCGATCGCGTTGTCGGGCTGGTACCCTATCTGAAAGACCTCGGCATCAGCCACCTTTATGCCTCCCCGGTGTTTACTGCCACAACGGATTCCACGCACGGCTATGACGTCACCAACCCGAATGAAATAGACCCTGCGATCGGCGGACGCGAAGGTTTCGACCGCTTGTCCGCGGCGCTTAAGCAGGCCGGCATGGGGCTGATTCTGGATATTGTCCCTAACCATATGTCGACCTCTCTGGAAAATACCTGGTGGCGGGACGTGATTGAGTACGGACAGCAGAGCCGCTATTTCCGCTATTTCGATATCGACGGGTCTCGCCCGCTGACGCTGCCGTTTCTCGGGGACACCTTTGAGGCGGAGCTGGAGAAGGGAGCCATTACTTTAAAACGTGACCCTGTCACAAACAAAGCCGCTCTGATCTATTACGACACCGCATATCCGCTCAACCCGGGCACGTTCAGCGAGGATAAGAGCCTTGCGGAACTGCACGAAGCACAAAGCTGGCGATTGATGTCCTGGCGGGAAGCGCCGAAACAGCTTTCGTGGCGACGTTTCTTTGAGATTACCGGTCTGGTGGGCGTGCGTGTTGAAGATGACGCGGTATTCGACGATACGCATCGCCTCATCCTTGAACTGGTTCACGCGGGTGTGGTGGATGGTCTGCGGATCGACCATATCGACGGTCTGGCCGATCCGCTGGGCTATCTGCAGCGCCTGCGGCAGGCAACCGGACCGGACTGTTATATCACGGTCGAGAAAATTCTCGCTAAAGGAGAACAGCTTCCCGCCGAGTGGCCCGTCTCCGGTACTACCGGGTACGAATTTATCGCTTCGCTGGCGGAAGTGCTGGTCGACGACGATATCCTGTCGCGTCTGGAAAAAATTCACGACGAGACGCTGGGGGTAACGGTCGATCGCCACGCGGAACTGCGCGATGCGAAAGGCCTGATGACCGATCGTAATTTTGAGGGCGAGTTCACCACGCTGCTTAATCTTGCAGACGATCTGGCCCGCCGCAATGACGTTGCGCTGCAGCGCGATGATATTCACCACGCGTTACGCGAGCTGCTTATCGCCTTTCCGGTGTACCGCACCTACGGCACCCGGGAGGGGTTAACCCCGCCAGATGTCGCGCTGCTTAACCGCGTGGTCGCTAGCGTCGAGACATCCGAAGCCGCCCTGAGCCTGATAGTCCGCATTCTTACCGGCGATTTGCCGGAAGAGTGCCGCGAGTCCGCCGCGCTTTTCAGAACCCGCTTTCAGCAGTTGACCGGGCCGCTGATGGCGAAGTCCGTTGAAGACACGCTGTTCTTTCGTCATAACCTGGAGCTGGCGCTTAATGAAGTGGGCGCCGACCCGACGCCGCGCGCGTTCTCGCTATCCCGCTTTCATCAGGAGATGCGCATTCGTCTGGCCCGTCAGCCCGATGCGCTGCTGGGCACCTCCACGCACGATACCAAGCGCGGGGAAGATGCCCGGGCCCGGCTTTACACCCTGACGGAGGCCCCGGAACAGTGGGGCGAAAATCTGGCCCGCTGGCGCCAGATGAACCAGACCCAGGTGCGGTTTCTCAATGACGGTACCGCGCCAAACGCCGCCGACACGTGGATGATCTATCAGGCGCTGGCAGGCGTCTGGCCCGCCACGCTGTCGCCGGACGACGCCGACGGGCTTGCCTCGCTGGAGGCGCGTTTTATCGCTTTCCTCGAAAAAGCGCTGCGCGAGGCGAAACAGCGCACCGACTGGATCGACAGCAACGAGAGCTATGAGAGCGTGGTGCTGCGCTATGCCCGGCACCTGCTTTCACCGGACAACACGCTGTTTCTGCATGATTTCAGCGAGTCCATGCGGCCCTTTATCCGCGCCGGACTGATGAACAGCCTCAGCCAGACGGTGATTAAGCTGACGGCGCCCGGCGTGCCGGATATCTATCAGGGCAGCGAGGCGCTTAACGTTAGCCTTGTCGATCCGGATAACCGCCGCGAGCCGGACTTTCCGACGCTGGTGCAAAACCTCAGCGTGGCGAATGCCGGTATGTTTGAAAACCCGGCGTGCTGGCAGGACGGAAGGGTGAAGCAGTTTGTCACCGCTACGCTCCTGCGCCTGCGGCCACACTATCCCGGGCTGTTTCGCTATGGCGACTGGCTGCCGCTTAAAGTGTCCGGCGAGCGGGAGGAGCATCTGATTGTCTATGCGCGAGTGAAAGACGGCGAGGTGCTGATTGTTGCCGTGCCGCGACTGGTTTTTGGCGTCACCGATAACCGCACGCTGTGGGGCAATACCACGGTGGCGATACCCGAGGCGCTGGCAGGAAAACGCTATCGGGATCTGTTCAGCGGTGAAAGCCGCATGCTGCAAGAGACGCTGGATTTAACGTCGGAAAAGGGATGTGTACTGGTTCTGCTTACCTGCGAATAATCGTGGAGAACGAAAATGGCAAAGGATACAACGTTTGAAATTCGGGCCGGTCATGGCCAGCAGTTGGGTGCAAATTATGACGGGAAGGGGGTCAACTTCGCGCTGTTCTCCGCTCACGCTGAGCGGGTGGAGCTCTGTCTGTTTGACCCCTCCGGGAAAACGGAAATCGCCCGGCTCGAGCTTCCTGAATATACCCACGAAGTCTGGCACGGCTATGTGCCGGATCTGAAGCCCGGTACGCTTTACGGCTATCGCGTTTACGGCCCCTATGACCCGGAAAACGGTCATCGCTTCAACCCGCATAAACTGCTTATCGACCCCTATGCCCGCGAACTGGTGGGTGATATCGACTGGAACGAGGCCCATTTCGGCTATGCGCTGGGGCATGACGAATTAGACTTGAGTTTTGATACCCGTGACAGCGCGCCGTTCACGCCAAAATGTAAGGTTATCGACCCGAACGCCTGTGACTGGCAGGACACTAACCGACCCACTATCCCCTGGCCGAACACCGTGGTGTATGAAAGCCACGTAAAAGGGTTTACCCAGATGAACCCGGCAATTCCTCCCGAACTGCGGGGCACCTTTGAGGGAATGGGGCATAAAGCCTCCGTGGACTACATCAAAAGTCTCGGCATCACCTCGGTTGAGCTGCTCCCGGTTCACTGGTTCCCGGACGATCAACATCTTCTCGACCGCGGTCTGAAAAACTTCTGGGGCTATAACACGCTGGGCTTTTTTGCGCCGGCGTCGCGCTACTTCGGCCCGGCGGGGATCCTGGGCTTTCGCGATATGGTGCGCGCTTATCATGATGCGGGCATCGAAGTGATTCTCGACGTGGTGTATAACCACACGGCGGAAGGCAATGAGCTTGGCCCCACGCTCTCGTTTAAAGGCATTGATAACTACAGCTATTATCGCACGCTGCCTGACCAGCACCGGTATTACATCAACGACACCGGAACGGGGAACACGGTCAATACCTCTCACCCGCGTGTGCTGCAGATGGTGATGGATTCGCTGCGCTACTGGGCGGAGTCGATGCATATTGACGGTTTCCGTTTCGACCTGGGAACGATACTGGGCCGCGAGCCGGAAGGGTTTGATCCGCGCGGCGGCTTTTTCGACGCCATGACCCAGGATCCGGTTTTATCCCGACTGAAGCTAATTGGTGAACCCTGGGATATCGGCCCCGGCGGCTATCAGGTGGGCGGTTTTCCGCCAGGCTGGGGTGAATGGAACGACAAATACCGCGACACCGTACGCGAGTACTGGAAGGGGGATAACGTCTCTAACGACTTTGCCGCCCGTCTGCTGGGATCCGGTGACTTGTACGATCTGCGCGGGCGTCGCCCCTGGGCCAGCGTTAATTTCATCACCGCCCATGACGGCTTTACGCTGAATGACCTGGTGTCGTACAACGAGAAGCATAACGCCGACAACGGGGAAGACAATAATGATGGCCATAACGATAACCGTTCATACAACTATGGCGAAGAAGGGCCGACGGAGAACCCGGATATTATTGCTACCCGCGAAAGGCAGAAGCGTAATTTCCTGACCACGCTGCTGTTTTCCCATGGTACGCCAATGCTGCTGGCCGGCGATGAGTTTGGCCGCACGCAGAAGGGCAACAACAACGGCTACTGCCAGGACAGTGAGATCTCGTGGATCGACTGGAAAGGACTCTCCGAGAACGACGCTGCGCTGCGCGAGTTTACCCGACGGTTGATTGCGCTTCGTGCCGCGCAACCGTTATTGCGTCGTGAAAGCTGGCGCGACGGGCTGGAGATCCGCTGGTTTAACGCCGGCGGCGGTCCGCAGCAGGCAGAGCAGTGGGATGAGGGCTCGACGCTCGGGGTGTCCATCAGCAGGCCCGATCTCAAACAGGAAGAGGGGATCTGGCACGATGTGCTCATGCTGTTCAACCCGTTTGAAGGCAGCGTGGCATTCCAGATCCCACAGTTTGGTGAAGGGGGATGGGTGCTGGAGCTGTCTACAGCCGATGACGCCGTGACCGGGAAGGCGATCACCGAAGCGGTAGAATTCGAGCTGGCCGGACGCAGCATTACTCTTTTCCGACGGCCCTGAGTTTACAGTGATGCCGCCGCCCTGGCGGCGGTGTCGTACAGAGAGGAAATCGTGCGTAACAGCTGCGCGGTTTCGCCAATGGATTTTCCGGCAATGCCGCTCTCCGCATGTATCGCGATCAGACACGCCTCCCGCACGTCGCGGTATTTCATACATAACGCTTTACCTTCCTCCGTGGTGGAGAAAAAGAGCTCTTTACCCGCTTTCTCACTTGTCACGTAGCCTGCTTTAACCAGCTTTTTCAGGGCATAAGTCACCACATGCGTATCTTCCACGTTGAGAACAAAACAGATATCAGCCAGCTTTTTCTTGCGGTCGCGGTGGTTCACATGGTGCAGAAGTGAGACATCAAAGGCGCCCATATCGGGCTCGCCGGCAGCCGTCATGCAGCGCACCATCCATTTGTTGAACGCGTTGCTGGTCATGATCAGCGCGTATTCCAGCTCTGACAGTTCCGCGCAGCGCTCGGACACCAGATGGCGGGACGAGACGATCCGGCCATCGTTGATGTCGTCGTGATGGGGTGAAGCACGCTTTTCTGAGGTCATAACGTTCCTTAGTCAGAAATGTAAACTCATCGATAAAATAAGAACATTTTATTGATAAATTGTTTACATGTTTTTGAGGTTCAGATATAGCTTTTTAGCGCAGGTTTTGCAAAGCCTGACGAAAACACAACATCGCTCGCCGCAAATTAAAAAAATAGCCGTCGGCGCGCAACGCTCACTTTCGATAGGGTAAACGTTATGGACGGTTCTACGCTGTTGCCGCTGATCGGGATACCGATCGTGGTTATTGGTTTTGCTTTGCGCTTCAACCCGCTACTGGTGGTCGTGGTGGCGGGGCTGGCGACGGGTCTGCTGGTCGGTATGGATTTCGGCATGCTGCTCGAGACCTTTGGCGAGAAGTTCGTCAATAGCCGATCGCTCGCGACCTTCATTCTGATCCTGCCGGTCATTGGTCTGCTGGAATATTACGGGCTAAAAGAGCGCGCCCAGGCCTGGGTCGCGAAGATCGCCAGCGCCACCTCGGCGCGTATTTTGATGCTCTACTTTGTCGCCCGTGAAGGCACGGCCGCGTTAGGGCTGATGTCGCTGGGCGGGCATGCCCAGACGGTACGCCCGCTGCTGGCGCCGATGGCTGAAGGGGCCGCTCTGAACGAGTATGGTGAACTGCCGCAGCATATCCGCGACAAAATCAAAGCCCATGCCGCCGCGTGTGACAATATCGCGGTCTTCTTTGGGGAAGACATCTTTATCGCCTTTGGTGCAGTGCTGCTGATTGACGCGTTCCTGAAAGAGAACGGCATTCAGGGGATTGAACCGCTGCATATCGGCCTGTGGGCCATTCCGACGGCCATTGCGGCATTGATTATTCATATGACACGCCTGCTGCGCCTGGATGCCAGTATCCGTCGTGACGTGATGGCCTGGCGTGCAGAGCAGGCAACGCAGGGGGCCGCGCAATGATGACGCTTATCACCATTAACCGCGTGTACTACCTGATTGGCTTCGTCGTGATGTTGCTGGTGGTCATGACCCTGCGCGATCGTGCGAATCCGAAGCGTTTCACCACCGCGCTTTTCTGGTTTTTATTTGGTGGGATTTTCCTGTTCGGTGATCTGATGGTTCAGGAGCTCGGCAAATCGCTGGCGTACCGGATCATCGGCGGCAGCGTTATCGTTATCGCGCTGCTGGCGGGCTTTGGTCTCGTCGGAAAGGGGCACTACAAAATGGCCTCCGATGAGGAACGGGTTGCCTCGTCAAACCGCCTCAAAAACTGGCTGTTCCTGCCCGCGCTGATGATCCCCGTGGTGACGGTGATCGGGACGCTGTTCCTAAAGGGCGTGTCGATTGGCGGCGTTTATCTTCTCGACCAGAAACAGCTCACCCTTGCGGCGCTGTGCGTGGCCTGCGTCGCGGCGATCCTCACCGGCTGGTGGCTGACGAAGGGCACGCCGCTGCACGCGATTCGCCAGTCTCGCCGTCTTGTCGATACCATCGGCTGGGCGGTGATCCTGCCGCAGATGCTGGCCATGCTGGGTGGGGTATTCGTGGCGGCCAATACCGGTGACTCCGTACAAAAGGTAGTGAGCCTGTTTGTGAACCCGGATAACCGCTTCATGCTGGTGGTGATTTACTGCGTGGGGATGGCGCTGTTTACCATGATCATGGGTAACGCCTTTGCCGCTTTCCCGGTATTGAGTGCCGGTATCGCCTTACCGTTCCTGATTAACGTGCATCACGGTAACCCGGCGCCGCTGCTGGCGATTGGCATGTACGCAGGGTATTGCGGCACGCTGATGACGCCGATGGCCGCGAACTTCAATATCGTGCCCGCCGCGCTGCTGGAGCTGAAAGACAAATATCAGGTGATCAAGATCCAGATCCCGACCGCGTTAACCTTGCTGGTGGTGAACGTGTTCTTAATGTATTTCCTCGTTTTTCGCTAAGGAGCGGTTATGAAATTAACGCAACAACAGGCTGACGCGTTTGCCCGAATGCCTTTAACCTATTTGCGCCAGGAATACCCGAACCACATCATGCACCTGCTGAATGATGATGGTGATGTTCTGCCGCCTCGCGAACTGCACCCGATTTTCTACGGCTGTTTTGACTGGCACTCGGCCGTGCACGGCTACTGGTTGCTGCTGCGCTGCGTGCGTCTCTATCCCGAATTGCCGTGCCGGGATGAAATCGTCGCGCTATTCGACGAGCACCTGACCGAAGAGAACGTGGCTAAGGAACTGGCCTATTTTACTGCGCCGTTCCGCGCCTCGTTTGAGCGCCCGTATGGCTACGGCTGGCTGCTGGCGCTGGCCCAGGAACTGAAACAGTCGTCGCTGCCGCAGGCCGCAGGCTGGTATCAGACGCTTGAACCGTTAACGCAGGATATTCGCAATCGTCTGGTGGATTACCTCGGCAAGCTCACCTATCCGATCCGCGTCGGGACGCATTACAACACGGCGTTTGCTCTGGCGCTGGCGCTCGACTATGCGCATACAGTGAGTGACAGCGGGCTTGAGCAGGCTATTCTGGCATCAGCGGAACGGTTTTATCTCGCCGACACGCGCTACCCGGCGCACTACGAGCCCGGCGGTGATGAGTATATTTCCGGTGCTCTGACAGAAGCGTTGCTGATGAGCAAGGTGGCAGAGGACTTCCCGGCCTGGTTCGACGCGTTTCTGCCGGAGGTGGGCGCCGTTGCAGCCCTGATGAGCCCGGCGCAAGTGAGTGACCGTACCGACCCGAAAATTGCCCATCTGGACGGGTTAAACCTAAGCCGCGCCTGGTGTATGAAGCATATCGCAAAAGCGCTTCCCGCAAACCATCCGGCGCAGCAGGCGCTGCGTGATTCGGTGGCGAAACACCTGATGGCAAGCGTAGAGCATGTTGTCGGCAGCCACTACAGCGGCGGGCACTGGCTGGCGAGCTTTGCGCTGCTGGCGCTGGAGTAAATAAACGATACGCCTTTCTTGCCGGGTGGCGCTGCGCTTACCCGGCCTACATTGTTCATTAAAATCAATATATTGCATATTATCTTGTAGGCCCGTGCAAGCGTAGCGCCGCCGGGCGCAGCCTGCTCGCGCTAAACAACACGGCGCCCGTCGAGGCTATGACGGCGATCCACAGCGCAACATGCACGATCCGGTCATCAAGGGTTTGGCCGGTTGTTGCCGCCAGCAGCACGCCCACCGTAGCGGCGCCGAGACACTGGCCGAATGTCCTGACGATAGACAACACGCCGGAGGCATAGCTGGCATAGTCTCGCGCCACGTTAGCGAGCATTTCCCGGTTATTGGGGCTCTGGAAGCAGCCAAACCCTATCCCGCAAACCAGGCTGCGCAGGCAGATGTTCCATACGGATGGGCTTTCAGGCAGGGTCGCCAGCAGAACCAACCCACCGACAAATATCATCAGCCCAAGGGTCGAAATCAGCGGCGCGGAAATCGTATCAGCCCAACGCCCCGCGTGCGGCGCAATCAGCACAATACCTATCGGCCACGGGGTAAAGAGCAGCGCAGAAACCACCGGACTGTAGCCATACACGCTCTGAAACAGGAACGGCAGCGCGACAAAGGTGATGCCCTGGCTCACAAACGAGGCCAGCGAGGTTAGCGCAGCGAGGGTAAAGCGTCCGTTTTTGAATATGACGGGCGGAAATAAAGGGTGACTTGCCCGCCGAATCCGCCAGATAAAGGCGAGGGCGCTCATCAGCGCGAGAAGTCCCCAGCTGATGGCTTCGTGATTAATGTGCTGCGTGACGCGCTGAAGACTGTTGGCCGTCATGATCGTGGCTCCCAGAAATGTTGCGGAGAGCACTGCGCCTGGCGCATCAAAGGAGGATTTATCACCCGCTGATTCCTTCGGTAAAGCGCGCCATGCCAGCAGCAGGGCGATGCAGCCTGGAATAAGGTTAATGGCGAACAGCCATTGCCAGCTCAGCGCGTTCAGAATCGTTCCGCCCAGCACCGGGGCTATCGCCGTGCTGGAGGCGATGAGCAGGGCGTGCAGCCCCAGAACGCGGCCAAGTAGTCTGCCGGGAAAAACGGATCGCAGGATTGCCGGGGCGATGCTCAGGGTGGCCGCACCGCCGATGCCCTGCAGAATACGCATTCCGATCAGCACATCCGGGGTCTTCGCCAGCGCGCAGCCGAGAGTGGTAAGCGTAAAGGTGGCAAGCCCGGCCAGAAACACCGGGCGATAGCCCACGCGCGCCGCCAGCGCGGCAAAGATGGCGAGGGTCATGGCCGCTGACAGCAAATAACCGTTGGCGAACCAGACAGCAACATTGGCAGGAACCTGCATTGCGCTTGCCATGGAGGGGAGCGCGATGTTGATCATCGTTCCGTCAAAGACCCCCATCAGCGTGGTGGTCATCACGGCGGCCAGGACCCGGGCGCGCTCATACCCGGATAAACCTTCATCGCCGGGCAGGTTTGAAAATAGCGTCATCGTCGTTACTCCAGAAAAGAATAGTAATGACGAAACTATAATCATCAGGTATACAGGGCGGAAGACGCAGCATTTGCACTTAATCGTTGCATATAACGCCTTATCTGAGGATTCCTCGTGACCGATCCTGACTTTAATCTGCTTGTCGCGCTCGATGTCCTGCTGGCCGAAGCCAGCGTGGCGGGCGCGGCGCTTAAACCTGAGCTCCTCCGCCATGAGCCGAACCCTGAGCAGGCTGCGGGAGGTCACTGGCGATCCTATTCTGGTTCGGGCGGGTCGTCAGATGGTGCTGACCCCCTGGGCGGAAGCCACACGGGATCGCGCCCGCAACGCCGTACACGAGGCGAGGGCGGTGCTCCAGCCCTCCAGCGATACGCTGAAGGTCGAGAATCTGGCGCGCCTGTTCACCATCAGAGCCAACGACGGTTTTGTGGTGGCGTTTGGGCCATTGCTTATTGCCGCAGTCGCGAGTGTTGCCCCCGACGTTTGTATCCGTTTCTCCCCGAAACCTGAAAAAACATCGCGCTATCTGCGAGAGGGGCTTGTCGATCTGGAAATCGGCGTGCAGAGCAATATGGGGCCTGAAATACGTCTGCAACGGCTGTTTCAGGACAGGTTTGTTGGCGCAGTGCGCCAGGGGCATCCACTGGCTTCGCGCCCGTCAGTTAGCCTGCAGGATTATATCTCCTGGGGGCATGTGGTGGCCTCGCCCGACGGATCGTTACACGGTTTTGTCGATGACGCGCTGGCGGAACGCGGGATGAAACGTAACGTCGCCAGCGTTGTGCCTGGTTTCCCGACGGCGTTATCCGTGGCGCTGGCCTCCGATCTGATTGCCATGGTCCCGGCGCTGTATTTGCTCAATCAGCCCATGTCAGAACGCGTACACGTCTTTGAACTGCCGTTTAAAACCCGGAGCATTACCGTCTCACAGATGTGGCATCCGCGCATGGAAAAGGATCCCGCGCACCGGTGGCTCAGGGAGAAGGTGCTGGAAGTATGTCGGCCGGTTCGCTGACCGCTTAAACGGTTTTCTTCGGCACGGAAAGTATAAAGCGCGTCGATACCGCATCGGATTCCACACGGATTTTTCCGTGATGGGCGCTGACGATGGATTTCACGATGGCAAGGCCGATGCCGCTGCCTTCGCCTTTACGCTGTCTTGATGGATCCACCCGGTAAAAGCGGTCAAACAGCCTTGGCAGATGTTCTTCCGGGATCGCCGCGCCGGGGTTGGCAACCACCAGTTCAACATTGTTTTCCTGCTCTCGGAGTGAGACGGTCACCGCTTTTCCTTCCGGCGTATAGCGCAGGGCATTGGATAACAGATTGTTAATCGCCCTTCTGAACATCTGCGGATCGCCTTCTGTCAGGCAGGGCATTCCGTTAAATTTCAGCGTGACGTTACGTTCTTCCGCCCAAGCTTCGAAGAAATCGAACACTTTCATGACTTCAGCGCGCAAATCAAAGATCGCCCGGTCCGGGATGAGCTGATTATTATCCGCCTGCGCCAGGAACAGCATGTCGCTGACCATCCGGGTCATTCGGTTGTACTCTTCAAGGCTGGAATACAGCACATCTTCCAGCTCCTTCTGAGAACGGTTCTGGCTCAGCGCAATTTCCGTTTGCGTCACCAGATTGGTAACAGGCGTTCTGATCTCATGCGCGATATCGGCGGAAAAATTGGCCTGGCGGGTAAAGACATCTTCTATTTTTTCAATCATATGGTTGAAAGAGATCACCAGCTGTTCCAGCTCAACGGGCACGCGGGACGGTTCAAGTCGCGCGTCGAGATTCTCTGAGGTGATATTTTTAATGGCGGTGCTGACGTTACGCAGAGGCAGATGGCCCTGGCGTACCGCAATACGAATGACAACAATAATCAGCAGACTGATTGCCGCGGCAATCGCGAAGAGATTCTTCTTCAGGGCATCCAGGTAGTGCAGATGAAAATTAATGGAGAGGCCAATCAGCATCACGTAGTCCTGCGATTTACCCTGCAATGTCGCCGTGCCTGACGAGGCGATAATCCGGTACGTGTCCATTTTCATGTCGGGTCCCGCGTGCATGGAAGCAGCAGAGTCCTCCACCGTCCACAGAAAGACATCCTGGGTGCGACGGTGCACGTTAAAATCCGGTGTATTCATCGCAGGGCGTAATGTTGCCCCGTGTGCCGAGCTGAACAGGGTATTTCCCTGCGGATCCACAAGCAGAACGGCAACGTTGCGGTAACTGGCGATCGACTCGTTGAGTTTACTGATTTTCTTCCGCTCGGGTTCGGCAGGAGATTGGAGGATACGGTGCATCGCGGTGCTGATTTGCTGCAGATCGCTGATGTCCTGCTCAGCAAAATGCTTTTCAACGGAATGCACCATAAACCACGTGAAGGCGAAAAACGCCAGGATCGTGGAGAGACTGATAAAAAAGGTCAGCCGAAGAGCCAGCGAAAAAGGGCGCCTGAAAGGCTTAATGCGCATCCGGCGCCTCCAGCATATAGCCCACACCGCGCACCGTCTGGATCAGCTTGTGTTCATAATCGTTATCGATTTTTGCCCGAAGCCGTTTTACCGCCACATCAATGGCGTTCGTATCGCTGTCAAAGTTCATGTCCCACACCTGAGAGGCAATCAGGGAGCGGGGCAGCACTTCTCCCTGATGACGCAGGAAAAACTCCAGCAGGCTGAACTCCTTACTGGTTAACAGGATGCGATTCCCCGCCCGGCTCACTTTTCTCGACACGAGGTCAACCGTCAGGTCAGCCACCTGAAGCTGGCTTTCCGCAATCACCGTATTTCCGCGCCTCAGCAGCGTTCTTACCCGGGCGAGAAGTTCAGCAAAGGCAAAAGGCTTAATCAGATAATCATCCGCACCCAGCTCAAGCCCTTTGACCCGGTGTTCAATGGTGCCGAGCGCAGTGAGGAGCAGTATGGGCATTCCTTTCCCGGCCGAACGCAGCATGCGGACAATATCCCAGCCGTTCACGTCGGGAAGCATAATATCCAGAATCAGCAGATCGTATTCCGCAGTCATGGCGAGATGGTAACCGTTGAGGCCATTGTCAGCGTGGTCCACGATAAACCCCGCTTCAGTCAGCCCCTTGCTGAGGTATTCACCGGTTTTCATTTCGTCTTCGACGATCAGTATTTTCATCTTGCTCCCCTGACTGGCTGCTGACGACATTCTATTGTGCTCGCGGCCGTTAACAATGACTTACGTTAAAAATGACAACATTGTCATTATCCTGTCACCCGTCAAACAGGATGCGTTCAGTAGAGTGACCCTAAAAATACTCTGGACTTCATTTGAACCATTATGTTCCTGTTAAAACGACTTAGCATCAGTACGGTATTTTTCCTGACAGGCTGCGTCTCGCTGGCGCCTGAGTACCAGCGACCCGTGTCACCGGTGCCCCAGCAGTTTTCGTTATCCCGAAATGGCCTGACACCTGCGGTGGTGGGGTATCAGGATACCGGCTGGCGTCACTTTTTTGTCGACCCCCAGGTCGTTGGGTTGATCAGCGAAGCCCTGGAAAACAACCGCGATTTAAAAATGGCTGCCCTGAAGGTTGAAGAAGCCCGGGCGCAGTTCACGGTGACGGATGCGGATCGTTATCCTCAGCTGAATGCCTCCTCGGGTATCACCTATAGCGGCGGTCTGAAAAGTGACAAACCTGCCTCGCAGCAGTACGACGCAGGTCTTGCAGTAAGCTATGAACTCGATTTCTTCGGCAAGCTCAGGAACATGAGCGAGGCGGACCGACAAAACTTTTTTGCCAGCGAAGAAGCCCATCGAGCGGTGCATATTCTGCTCATCTCTAACGTGTCGCAGAGCTATTTCAACCAGCAGCTGGCCTATAAACAACGCCGTATTGCGCAGGAGACGCTGAAGAATTACCAGCAGTCTTACGCGTTCGTTGAGCAACAGCTGGTGACCGGCAGCACAAACGTCCTGGCGCTGGAGCAGGCCCGGGGGCAGATTGAAAGCACTCAGGCAGAGATAGCCAAAAGAGAGGGTGAACTGGCGCAGGCCAATAATGCCCTGCAGCTGGTCCTCGGAACGTATCGCGCACTGCCGGGCAACAGCGGCATGAACGCCAGCGATATTGCGCCGGTCAGGCTGCCGCCTCATCTTTCATCAGCGATACTGCTGCAGCGCCCGGATATTATGGAGGCGGAGTATCAGCTTAAAGCGGCCGATGCGAATATCGGTGCGGCACGTGCTGCCTTTTTCCCGTCCATTTCACTGACCAGCGGACTTTCAACGGGCAGCACGGAACTCTCCAGCCTTTTCACAACGGGCAGTGGGATGTGGAATTTTATCCCTAAAATTGATATCCCCCTGTTTAATGCAGGCAGAAATAAAGCCAACCTGAAGCTGGCTGAAATTCGCCAGCAGCAGTCGGTTGTGAATTACGAACAAAAAATTCAGTCCGCCTTTAAACAGGTTGCTGACGCGCTCGCGCTGCGGGAAAGCATTAACCAGCAAATTAATGCCCAGCAGCGGTATCTTGATTCGCTAAATATCACCCTGCAACGTGCCAGAGGGTTATATTCCAGCGGTGCGGTGAGCTATATCGAAGTGCTTGATGCAGAACGTTCTCTGTTCTCCACGCAGCAAACTCTTCTCGACCTTATTTATGCCCGACAGGTGAATGAAATTACGCTCTTCACCGCACTGGGTGGCGGTTGGGTCGAATAAATTCATTTAATTAAACAGGAAAGTAAAAATGCGTAATTCACTTAAAACCGTTGTCCTCGGTGCGATCGCCGTAATGTTTTCTGCCAGCCTTCAGGCCGAGGTTCATCAGCACGCAGGAATGAATATTGCCAGTGAAAGAACCTCAGAGCAGATTATTAAGGGGACCGGCATTATCAAGGATATTGATCTCACGAGTAAAAAAGTCACTATTGCCCATGATGCTATCCCGGCGGTGGGCTGGCCCGCGATGACGATGCGCTTCACCTTTCTTCAGGCTGACGAGAGTATTTCGGCCCTGAAAGTCGGTAGCCACGTTGATTTTTCGTTTGTCCAGCAGGGCAATATCTCTTTACTGAAGAGCATTAAATAGCGAGAAGTAGCATGGCATCTTTAAAAATAAAATACGCTGCCATGATAGTCAGCAGCCTTATTGCAGGAGGGCTGATATCCGTCACGGCATGGCAGCATATTCACACCTCTGCAAAACCTGAAAATCAGGTTTCTGAAAGAAAGGTACTTTTCTGGTATGACCCGATGAAGCCAGACGTTAAATTCGATAAACCTGGCAAATCACCGTTTATGGATATGGATCTGGTGCCAAAATATGCGGATGAAAATGATGATAAAAGCGGTGCCGGAATACGCATTGACCCCACGCAGGTCCAGAACCTGGGGTTAAAAACGCAAAAAGTCACTCGCGGAACGCTGAATTATAGCCAGACGATCCCAGCCAATGTCAGTTATAACGACTATCAGTTTGTTATTGTGCAGGCGCGCGCGGAAGGTTTCGTTGAGAAAGTATACCCGTTGACGATCGGCGACCATGTCAGGAAAGGCACGCCGCTGATTGATATCACCATTCCGGACTGGGTAGAGGCGCAGAGTGAGTTTTTGCTGTTATCCGGTACCGGTGGAACGCCTGTGCAAATCAAAGGCGTACTTGAACGTCTTCGGCTGGCCGGGATGCCGGATGAAGATATTCAGAAGCTACGGGCGACCCGCACTATCCAGACCCGATTTACCATCAAGGCTCCCATTGACGGGGTTATCACGGCGTTTGACCTGCGCACCGGCATGAATATTTCAAAAGATAAGGTGGTCGCTCAAATTCAGGGGATGGATCCGGTCTGGATCGGCGCGGCGGTCCCTGAGTCTATTGCTTATCTGCTGAAAGACACGTCGCAGTTTGAGATTTCAGTACCCGCTTACCCTGATAAATCCTTCCCGGTTGAAAAATGGAACCTTCTGCCGAGCGTGGATCCCAGCACCCGTACGCTGCAGGTGCGCCTGCAGGTCTCCAACAAAGACGAGCGTCTGAAACCGGGCATGAATGCATATCTCAAACTGAATACGCAAAGTCCGGAGATGCTGTTGATCCCGTCCCAGGCCGTTATTGATACCGGAAAGGAACAGCGCGTGATTACCGTCGATGCAGAGGGGCATTTTGTGCCGAAACCGATCCACGTTCTGCATGAATCTCAGCAGCAGTCCGGTATTGGTTCAGGCCTCAACGAAGGGGAGACGGTGGTAGTTAGCGGTCTGTTCCTGATTGACTCCGAGGCCAATATTACCGGCGCGCTGGAGCGCATGCGTCACGCTGAAACAGCAGACAACACGCATTCAGGTCATTAAGGGGACGATGATGATTGAATGGATTATTCGGCGGTCCGTCGCAAACCGTTTCCTGGTGATGATGGGGGCGCTGTTTCTTAGCATCTGGGGCGCATGGACCATCATCAACACACCGGTCGATGCCTTGCCCGACCTGTCTGACGTTCAGGTGATTATCAAAACCAGCTATCCTGGCCAGGCCCCGCAGATAGTTGAAAATCGGGTGACCTATCCGCTCACTACCACCATGCTGTCGGTACCCGGTGCCAAAACCGTGCGCGGTTTTTCTCAGTTTGGTGATTCGTATGTGTATGTCATTTTTGAAGACGGTACTGATTTGTACTGGGCCCGGTCGCGCGTACTGGAGTACCTGAACCAGGTTCAGGGCAAACTGCCTGCTGGCGTGAGTTCAGAAATTGGCCCGGATGCCACGGGGGTGGGCTGGATATTTGAATATGCGCTGGTCGATCGTTCCAGTAAGCACGATCTCGCAGAATTGCGCTCATTGCAGGACTGGTTCCTGAAATTTGAGTTAAAAACCATCCCCAACGTGGCTGAAGTGGCATCGGTTGGCGGTGTGGTTAAGCAGTATCAGATCCAGGTCAATCCGTTAAAACTTGCCCAGTACGGCATAAGCCTGTCGGAGGTTAAGCAGGCCCTTGCGTCGTCGAACCAGGAAGCAGGGGGATCGTCGGTTGAAATGGCGGAAGCAGAGTATATGGTCCGGGCCAGCGGCTACCTACAGACGATAGACGATTTCAATAATATCGTGCTGAAAACCGGTGCGAACGGTGTCCCTATTTACCTGCGCGATGTTGCTCGCGTACAAACGGGGCCGGAAATGCGCCGCGGTATTACTGAGCTGAACGGGCAGGGGGAAGTGGCGGGTGGCGTGGTGATCCTGCGCTCGGGCAAAAATGCGCGTGAAGTCATTACGGCGGTGAAGGATAAGCTGGAGACGCTGAAGGCCAGCCTGCCGGAAGGCGTCGAGATTGTGACGACCTACGATCGCAGCCAGTTAATCGACAGAGCTATCGATAACCTGAGCGGCAAGCTGATTGAAGAATTTATCGTGGTGGCCATCGTCTGTGCGCTGTTCCTCTGGCATGTCCGCTCTGCGCTGGTGGCGATTGTCTCTCTGCCGCTCGGCCTGTGTATTGCCTTTATTGTGATGCATTTTCAGGGACTGAACGCCAACATCATGTCGCTGGGGGGCATTGCCATTGCCGTCGGTGCGATGGTGGATGCGGCCATTGTGATGATTGAAAACGCGCACAAACGGCTGGAAGAGTGGGATCATCAGCATCCGGAAGAGCAGATCGACAACGCCACCCGCTGGAAGGTGATCACCAATGCCTCTGTGGAAGTGGGGCCCGCACTGTTTATCAGCCTGCTGATCATCACCTTATCGTTTATTCCCATCTTTACCCTTGAGGGACAGGAAGGGCGACTGTTTGGTCCACTGGCCTTCACGAAAACGTACTCCATGGCGGGGGCGGCCATGCTCGCCATCATCGTTATCCCCATCCTGATGGGCTTCTGGATCCGCGGAAAAATCCCCGCAGAGAACAGTAACCCGCTGAACCGGCTGCTGATTAACGCCTATCATCCGCTGCTGATCAGGGTTCTCCACTGGCCAAAAGCCACCCTGTTGGTTGCAGCCTTATCTATCTTCACGGTTATCTGGCCGCTGAGCCAGGTGGGCGGTGAGTTTTTACCGAAGATCAACGAAGGCGACCTGCTGTATATGCCCTCGACCTTGCCCGGTGTGTCTCCGGCAGAAGCAGCGGCGCTCCTGCAAACCACGGACAAACTCATCAAAACGGTGCCTGAAGTGGCGTCTGTTTTCGGCAAGACAGGTAAGGCAGAAACGGCAACGGATTCCGCACCGCTTGAAATGGTGGAAACTACGATTCAGCTCAAACCAGAGGATCAGTGGCGGCCCGGCACGACGATTGACAAGATAATTGACGAACTGGACAACACCGTTCGTTTGCCAGGCCTGGCTAACCTGTGGGTTCCGCCTATTCGTAACCGCATTGATATGCTCTCCACCGGGATCAAAAGCCCGATAGGTATCAAAGTGTCCGGTACCGTTCTGTCTGATATCGACGCCACGGCGCAGCGCATCGAGGCGGTCGCCAAAACGGTGCCCGGCGTGGTGTCTGCTCTGGCGGAACGCCTGGAGGGCGGGCGTTACATTGATGTGGATATTAACCGGGAAAAAGCCGCCCGCTACGGAATGACGGTGGGCGATGTGCAGCTGTTTGTCTCTTCGGCCATTGGCGGCGTAACGGTAGGTGAAACGGTGGAAGGCGTCGCCCGCTACCCGATCAATATTCGTTATCCTCAGGACTACCGGAACAGCCCGAATGCGTTAAAACAGATGCCTATCCTGACGCCGATGAAACAGCAGATCACGCTGGGCGATGTGGCTGATATTAAGGTTGTTTCCGGCCCCACGATGTTGAAAACGGAGAATGCCCGGCCAGCCAGCTGGATTTACATCGATGCACGGGGCAGGGATATGGTATCGGTGGTGAACGACATTAAGACGGCCATCAGTCAGAACGTGAAGCTGATGCCAGGTACCAGCGTGTCTTTCTCCGGACAATTTGAGCTTCTCGAACATGCCAATAAGAAGCTAAAACTGATGGTACCGATGACGGTGATGATCATCTTCATTTTACTGTACCTGGCGTTCCGTCGCGTGGATGAAGCAATGCTGATCCTGATGAGTCTGCCGTTCGCCCTGGTCGGTGGAATATGGTTTCTCTACTGGCAGGGTTTCCATATGTCAGTCGCAACCGGAACCGGATTTATCGCCCTGGCCGGGGTCGCAGCGGAATTTGGGGTCGTTATGCTGATGTATTTACGTCATGCCATTGAAGCGCAACCGGAACTGTCCCATCGGGAAACGTTCACAGAACAAGGGCTTGATGAAGCACTTTATCATGGTGCCGTGCTCCGTGTGCGGCCAAAGGCCATGACCGTCGCGGTGATCATTGCGGGCCTCCTGCCAATACTCTGGGGGACTGGTGCCGGTTCGGAAGTTATGAGCCGGATGGCGGCACCCATGATCGGCGGGATGATCACAGCGCCGCTGTTATCGCTGTTTATCATTCCAGCGGCTTACAAGTTGATTTGGTTGCGCAGGCATAAAAAGCCATAAAAAAATCCCGCTGTAATGGCGGGATTTTTACGAGATGAATGCTTAACGCGCCTGGCTGATAAGCTTGCGCCAGGCTCTGTTATGCAGAGTAAACAGCAGCATCTTATAAAAGGCGGTGGAAAAAATACAGCTGCCGCTAAGCAGTAACATGACGATACTCACTAGCGCCGCGGTCAGACTGACGCCCGGAGAAGTACTCTCGCTCAGCGCGGCAAGCAGATAAGCTGCTGTTAACAAAAGGCTTATCACCGCCAGCGTAAAATGTAACCGCACAGCGCGCATGCTGCCTTTGCCAATCATAAACATCGTCACACCGTTAAGGCCAGCGAACAGCAGGGCAACCAGCACAACCCACACGAATACGCGCTCGGCTGGCTGGTCGAGTGCGGTGAGTATGCCGTAACCCAGCCACAGCTGCGGAATGGCGAAACTGACAATCACCCCGAGCGTACTGACCGCCGCCGGAATACCCATGGTATGTAGGCCTACAGACTTACCCATTTCTTCGGCCAGCTGCGTCTTGATCTGTTGCAGCTGCGCCGGGGCGGCATTGTTTATGTTGACGGCCACCTCGTTACAGTGTTGCAGTCGACGGGATAAAACATTAAACATTTGAATACTCAGCGATTAGGCACACATGTTGATTTATATGATCGTATGGAAAAGATTCCGTTCAAGAGCATCACGGCATTTTTTAATAAGTTTCTCGATAAGCGATAGTAGAAGGGAAGGCAACTATGAAGGTTTTGTTGGCTTCATTACGGGCCTCACATTCAATTTAACATAATATACATTATGCGCACTTGCATTAAGTAAGGCGAAATCTGGCGTTTCATGGCTACGTTGACCTGAATGCTGATACCCTCTGAAAGCGTCTCCGTTGACCATCTCACAGTGCCTTCCGCTTTTGCTCAGAGTTTCAATCCTGCATGTTTAGAAAAAGTTAAACGATGCCTGATATACTTCAGCTTTGGAAAACGCAGCCCTGAGCAAATGGAAATTGAATTAAATAAAAGCGTTAAAGAACGAATCTTCCATGCTGTCATTTTTGAAGTCATAGCTAACGTTATCATCGCGCTGTCGCTTGCCTGGTTGATGAACGTTTCGATACTCCAGTCTGGCTCGCTGTCCGTGATATCTGCACTGACCGCGACGGCATGGAATTTTGTTTTTAATAAACTCTTTGACTCGCTGCAGAAAAAATACCGCTTTCAACGAACCTTCCTTGTTCGTGCTATCCATGCGGTGGGTTTTGAAACAGGACTGATCATCACCTTAATGCCCGTTGCGATGGTTATGCTGGATTTACCCATCACTGAGGCATTTTTCGTTGAGATTGGACTGGTGCTGTTTTTCCTGCCATACACAATGCTGTTTAACTGGCTATACGATTACCTGCGTTGGATGTTCGTTGGACGGAGGCGTTCGGCTTCGTAGCAATAGCCCTTCTGCCTAAGTGATTACATGCTTTGCCATGCATGTTTTTGCACGAGAATGCACGAAAACATTTCATAACGCGGCGGTAATCTCGTAAGATATCATCTACAAACGTGCAACTTCATGCAATCACACTGACAGAGGTATCTATGACACAACAGCTCATTTTAATTGCCGGTCCCTATCGAAGCGGCACCGATGGCCTTCAGGCGCGCATTGATGAGAATCTTGCGCGTCTCGAAAACGCCGCATTAGCCGTATACCAGCGTGGTCACGTTCCGGTCATTGGCGAATGGCTGGCTCTGCCGCTGGCGAAGGCCGCGGGCTCGACATCGTTGGGAGATGACATCGCAGAATCAATGCTTTACCCTGTAGCTCACCGGCTCATCGCAAAATGCGATGCGATTTATCGGATTGCCGGTGCGTCTAAGGGGGCGGATATGGACATTGAAGTGGCCAGGGAACTTGGCCTCACGATTTATACTACGCTGGAGAGCATTCCTCAGGCTTAACGATGACCGTGCCAGTCAGTCATCTGACTGGCTCATGAGGAAGCCAGTACGACCGATACCCCTTTTTCGGATAGTGTATGCACCCAGCCACGATCGGTATCGTCTTCGACGACAAGGGTATTCGCTAAGGATACGTCCCCAATCACAAACGATGACGCCGTATTGATTTTTTCCGGTGAAGCCAGAACAACCGTCTCGGCCGCTCTGCCGGAAAATGCACGTTTGATGCACGCCTCTTCGAAATCGCCCGTGGTCAGCCCTGCTTCCGGATGGATCCCGGTCACGCCCATAAAGAACAGATCGGCATGAATGTTTTCGATACCTTCGATGGCCGCCGCGCCGACTGCAACAATCGAGTGTTTATACAAACGGCCGCCAATCAGAATCACTTCAATAGCGGGATGATTAACCAGCCCCAGAGCAATGTTCGGACTGTGCGTCACCACGGTAATACGCAAATCAGGCGGTAAGAAAGTAATCAGTTCAGAGGTGGTTGTTCCACCGTCAATGATCACTACCTGGCCCGAAGAAATCAGCTGCGCGCCCTTCTGCGCCACCTTTCTTTTGGCATCCATTTTAACGGACTGACGCTCCGCAAAAGGCACAATAGCGGAAGACGACGGCAGCGCACCGCCGTGAACACGCTGTAAACGCCCTTCTGCCGCCAGCTCGCGTAAATCACGCCGGATGGTGTCCTCAGAGACATCAAAGAGAATGCTGAGCGCTTTAGACTGGACCTGGCCTTCGGCGCCGAGCTTCTCAAGTATCAATTGTTTTCGCTGACTGGTGAGCATTCTGGATTCCTGATATTGCATGATAAATCTTGAAACTGCACGTTAATGCTGTTATTGATCGTTACTCTACGTAAGGAGGACAAAACGTGCAATCGAAACGTGCAGATGTGCGCATCATTAACGATGAAATATTGTCAGATAACTGGTACTTACTCAAAAAATATACCTTTGACCATCAACGACGCGATGGCGAATGGCAGCGACAAACACGTGAAGTCTATGACCGGGGGAATGGCGCGACTATTCTGCTCTACAACCGTGATAAAAAAACGGTGATTCTGACTCGCCAGTTCCGTTTCCCGGTCTTTATCAATGGTCATCAGGGTGATCTGATCGAGGCTGCTGCGGGCCTGCTCGACAATATGGATCCAGAGAGCCGAATAAAGGCAGAAGCGGAAGAAGAGACCGGGTTTAAGGTGTCAAGCGTGCAGAAAATCTTTGAAGCTTATATGAGTCCGGGTTCCGTTACGGAGAAACTCTACTTCTACCTTGCCGAATATCAGCCAAAGGATAAAACCAGCGCAGGCGGCGGTATCAAAGCGGAGGGTGAGGATATCGACGTGCTGGAGCTCCCCTTTGAGGACGCTTTGCGGGGCATTGAAACGGGCATGATTGTTGACGGGAAAACCATCATGCTGCTCTATCATGTTGCACTGAAAGGCATTCTGTAATCTGACCTTGTTGCGGCACCTGTCCCGGTGCAGGTGCCGGCCTGTGCTATCCTTGCTGGTACACGCAAAAAGGAGATCTAAAGATGGCCGACTGGAACCCTTCTCTTTATCTGCAATACGGTGCTGAACGCACGCGTCCTGCCGCTGAGCTACTCGCCAGAATCCCACTGGATGACGTCGCCACCCTCGCCGATTTGGGCTGTGGTCCGGGAAACAGCACGGCGCTGTTGCGCCATCGCTGGCCGAACGCACAGATTACCGGGGTCGATAACTCGCCTGCCATGCTGGAAGAGGCGCGCAGTGCGCTGCCGGGCTGCCGATTTGTTGAGTCCGATATCCGCCAGTATAAGCCGGACCAGGCGCTGAATTTGATTTATGCCAATGCGTCATTGCAATGGGTTCCAGACCATTACGATCTTCTGCCTCACCTTGTTTCTCTCCTCGCGCTTAATGGCGTCCTGGCGATCCAGATGCCAGACAACTGGCTTGAGCCTACTCACGTAGCCATGCGCGAAGTGGCCCTGGAGCAAGACTATCCTGACCGCGGTAGAGAACCGCTGCCTGGGGTCCATGCCTACTATGACATTTTGTCCGAAGCCGGGTGTGAGGTGGATATCTGGCGGACGACCTATTTCCATAAAATGCGCTCGCATCAGGCCATCATTGACTGGGTCAGCGCCACCGGGTTACGCCCATGGCTCCAGGAACTGAACGAGCACGAACAGAAACGTTTCCTGAAACGCTACCATGAACTACTGGAAGAGCAGTATCCGCTCCAGGAAAACGGGCAGATACTGCTGGCTTTTCCTCGGTTGTTTATGGTTGCTCAGCGTCAACCCTGAGGCGGTAATCAGGAACGGGCTTCTTTCAGCAGCTGTTGAATCACCTGTTCCTGTTTATCGTAATTTCCCTCCCCAAAGGAGGTGTAGCGCAGCTGCCCTTTAGCATCAAAGTAATAATGCGCTGGCCAGTACTGGTTGCCGAAAGCATTCCAGATTTGGTAATTATTATCCGTCACAACCCGATACGGCAGCTGCCATTTATTCACCGCATTTTTTACCGACGAAATCGGTTTCTCCCACGGATATTCCGGGGTATGAACCCCAATCACGACCAGACCTTGCGACTGATACTTTGTGGCCCAGTCGCGCACATGCGGAAGCGTATGCTGGCAATTAATGCAGTCCCAGGTCCAGAAATCAATCAGGACCACCTTCCCGCGCAGTGATTCAGACGTGACAGTGTCACCGTTTATCCACCCTGTTCCACCGCTCAACGACGGCAGCTGGCTACTCGGCTCGGTCATCACCACCGGCTGGAGCTTCACCGCTTGTGTGGCGGGTTTTGCCAGATTCAGCAGCGTGGTTTCAAGACGGTCCGCCACCCCATTTGCGCCTTTCAGAACAGACGTCATCCCAGTCGCGTTAAAGACGACAGCCGCTAACATCACCACGCCAGCTCCCTGGCGAAGCTTCGCCATCAGCGCCGATTTTGCTCTCAGTGGTGCCATCAGCGTGCGGCCTCCGAGAACGAGTAAACCCAGCATTAACGCGCATCCACTGCCGTAGGCGGCAAGTAACGCCCCTGTCGCGATGGCTGAATGTCCCGCAATATTAAGGCTGAATATCGCCCCCAGAATGGGACCTGCGCAGGGGGACCAGAGCAACCCGACTGCCAGCCCGGCCAGAAAAGCAGATGCCATACCGCGTATTTGTCCGCTTCGGGTGTTCAGGACGTTTCCCGCGCTGACTGCTGGCCCGGCAATTCGCTGGGCAAAGGAGGGAAAAATTAACGCCAGCGCGGCCGTAGCCAGAATGATAAGCGCGATCCAGCGTCCAACGACGGTGGCTTCAGCTATCCACTCGCTGGCGACGGTGACAACCATCGCAACCAGGGTGAACATCACGATCATCCCCGCGAGCAGTGCCATAATATGTCGTCTTTGCCCCTGAAAACCGGCAAACAGGAGGGGAATAACCGGGAGCGTACATGGACTGAGCAGGCTTATCATCCCGCCCAGAAAAGCAATTATCAAAAACATAGAGACCTCACGATACAAGTCCTGCGACGCTGCAGTGAGGCTATTTCATCGTGCGGATGTGTTCAGGATATGTGTAAAAGCGCGGGTTTTGTCTGGCTCTGTATCTTCCCGGAAGGCAGATACAAAGCCATACAATTAACGTCGTGGGAGCGTAACGGAGACATCCAGCCCGCCCTCGGCGCGGTTCGCCAGCTTCAGCTTGCCGTCCAGCTGTGCGGTCAGTTGCGCAGCAATTGCCAGACCCAGTCCGGTTCCACCGGTATCACGGTTGCGCGATGTTTCAACCCGATAAAACGGCTGCAATACGGCCTCCAGTTCGGCATCGGGTATTCCCGGGCCGCCATCAATAATGTGGATCACCACCTCACTGGCGGATGAATCATCAATGACAATGTTGGCGCGCTCGCCAAATTTCAGGGCGTTATCCAGCAGGTTGGTCATCACCCGGCGAAGCGCCTGCGGACGCGTGACAATCGGCAAACGGGATTCGCCCGCCTGAAATTGCACGTTTTTACCGATGTCCTGATAATCACAGGCGATGCTGTTTATCCAGGCATTAAGTTCCAGCTTCAGCGATGTCTCTTCCAGTGATTCTGATGACCGGGCATAGGCAATTCCCTCGCGCACCAGACGCGACATATTATCAAGGTCATCCATGAGCTTGTCGCGCAGTTCAGGGTGTTCCGCCATTTCGACCCGCAGCTTCATGCGGGTAATCGGCGTCTGGAGATCGTGCGAAATGGAGGCCAGAATCTGCGCACGTTCCCGGAGATAAGACTGAATACGTGCCTGCATGGCGTTGAAGGCATGGGCAGCCCGTTGTACCTCAAGCGGCCCTTTCTCGGTCATTGGCGTATTGGCCGCCGGATCCAGGGCGTCAACCGCGCGGGTAAACTGTGAAAAAGGCCGCACTACCTGCCGCACGGCAAACCAGGAGCAGGCCGCGAGCAGCAACAGTTGCAGGATGAGAACAACGGGCAGCCAGCTGGCGACCGGTGGCATGCGCGGGATCAGATCAATGGTCAACGGCGCGCCGTCGTGTAACGTAAGATGCGCCTGGATATGTGAAATGGCGCCAGGAACAGCCGTAAAGCTGAGCGGGTATTGTGCTGCCAGTGTCGCTTTTAGGGTACGGATGGCATCCCGGGAACGCTTATCCGTCGGTGCGTTGCCCGGCTCACCCGGACCGAGGATATAACGATAGTTACCCCGCTCAAGGCGCGGCAGCCAGGCCGCCCGTTCAGTGGCCGGCAAGCGGTCTAAAATGGCCACGCTGGTCGCGACATCGTATTCCAGGTTACCGAGCATCACCGTGCGGGCGCTGTGCATTCGTTCTATCATGACCAGCGTCAGGCTCAGGGCGTTGGCCAGCAACAGGCCGGGAAGCACAATGATCAGCAAACGGGCCAACAGTGAGCGTGGCCAGAACCTCATTCGTTCGCCTCTTTGATCGTGACCGGCATGGTAAACACATAGCCCTCGCTGCGCACGGTTTTAATATAGGCGGGTGTACGCGCATCTTCATTCAGGCGTTGACGTACCCGGCTGACCAGCAGATCGATAGAACGTTCAAACAGTTCGGCGTCGCGCCCCTGCGTCAGGTTGAGCAGCTGATCGCGAGTCAGCACGCGCTGAGGATGATCGAGGAAAACGCGCAGCAGGCGATACTCCGCCCCGCTGAGCGCCACAATCACACCTTCCGGGTCTATCAGGTGGCGGGCAACGGTATCGAGCTCCCATTCACCAAACGTCACCAGTCGCCCTGCTTCTGTTACCTGTAAATTGGGCGGCATTGTACGAAAACGGCGTAAAATCGCTTTGATTCGCGCCAGCAATTCGCGCGCAACAAAAGGCTTCACAACGTAATCATCCGCCCCCATCTCCAGCCCCAGGATCCTGTCCGTCTCCTCATTACGCGCCGTCAGCATCAGGATAGGCAGATCTTTATGTTTGCCGACACGCAGTTGCCGACACAGCGTAAGACCGTCATCGCCGGGCATCATGACGTCCAGCACCACCAGGTCGATATGCTGTTTATCCAGCACGGCGCGCATCTCCTTGCCGTTGGCCGCGCCGGAGGCGCGATAACCGGACTTAACGAGATAGTCGACAATCAGTTCACGAATATCCCTGTCGTCATCGACGACAAGGATATGGTCAATATGCTCCACCGAAATCTCCAGACTGAAGGTTAACGTATTGAAAATAGCACATTTCAGAGTTTATCTGCGTCGACCACAGCGTTAACGAAATCCTGCGGATCTTCCTGAGGTGGATTGTGACCCACTGTCGCCCCAAAGGTGCGGTGTTCATACTTACCGGTAAATTTACCCGCGTAGGCCTGTGGTGCCGGATGCGGTGCCCCGTTGTTTCCGCCTTCAATGGTGATCGTTGGTACGGTGATATTCGGCAGCGCGGCCAGTTTTTGCTCGTAGCTGTCGTATTTGCGCTCACCTTTTTCCAGCCCTAAGCGCCAGCGGTAATTGCTGAGCGTCACCGCGACGTGATCCGGATTATCGAGCGATTTGGCGCTGGCGTTGAAGGTTGCATCGCTAAATTTCCAGTCCGGTGAGGCCTGCGACCAGATCAAACGGGCGAAGTCATGCGTGTTTTTAGCGTAGCCTTCCGCACCGCGCTCGGTGGCGAAGTAAAACTGATACCACCACTGCTGCTCTGCTTTTGGCGGCAACGGTTGTTTGCCAATCTGCTGGCTGCTGATGAGATACCCACTCACCGAAACGAGCGACTTAACGCGTTCTGGCCACAGCGCCGCAACGATATCCGCGGTGCGGGCACCCCAGTCGTAGCCTGCAAATACGGCCTGTTTAATATTCAGGGCGTCCATCAGATTAACAATATCTTTCGCCATCGCAGACGGCTGGCCGTTGCGCGGGGTTTTAGCTGACAGGAAGCGAGTGGTACCGTAGCCGCGCAGAGAAGGCACAATGACACGGTAACCTTTTGCCGCCAGTGCGGGAGCGACTTCAGCATAGCTGTGAATATCGTAGGGCCAGCCGTGTAATAAAATGACCGGTTGACCGTCTTTCGGGCCAATGTCGACATACCCGACGTTAAGATCGCCGGCGTTAATTTGCTGCGGGTGGTCAAAGGCTGCCGTGAAGCTGGTGCCGGTGACTTCGGCCTGACAGGACATCACGGTGCCAAGAGAAATGGTCAGAGCAAGGGTCGAGTAAGCGAGTTTGCTGAACATATTTGGTGTCTCCGATTGAGTTCAATTCACGGGGATATAACAACACCTCAATGTATAGCGGATATGTGCGAAAGCGGGTTTATTGCAAGCCTGTGTATGTATCAGGAAAACAGATACAGTGTGATACAAACACAGGCGTTTTAGCCTTAAAGGGAAAGGCGATAGCGAACGTAATCGTCGGCCTCACCGTATTGATCGTAGAGTTTACGCGCCGGGTTATTCTCCCGGGTGACCCAGTACAGTTTTGACCACCCTTCACGCTTACCTTCTGCAATCAGGGCATCTATAAGCGCTTTGCCCGCCCCCGCGCCGCGCTCAGCAGCATCAACAAACAGATCTTCCAGGTAGCAAATGGGCGCTGTTGACCAGGTACCTTCGTGCAGAATACACATTGCGAAACCGATCACTTTTTCGTCCTTCTCTACCACGCGGCAGAACATCGACGATTGCGCTGAGAGCGCCCTTTCCCAGGTTGATGCGGTAATTCCTCAAGATAGCACTCATAGAAATGGGTATAGCCATCCCACAACGGTCGCCATTGAGAATAATCATCTTCGCGTAGCGGTCTTACCGTAACTGCCATATGTTCCTCGCAATACCTGTTAATTGCCATATCGAAACAGCGTAGGGTCGTATCACCTTTTTAATCGCATTTTGCGGGCCAGACGGGCAAGACGCTGCGTACGGCAGTAGAGCGTAAAGAGCACGAACCCTCTTCCATTCATCACCAATCTGCAAAGTACCAACGCGAAGAAGGCAATGACCAGTGGCCAACTACTTCCGTGATGGGCAAGCAAGAGATATACCGCCTGAACGACGGTTATTATCAGCAAAATAAAGAACAGCGCCAGAAATCCCGCTAACCCTGACGTTAATCCCCGAGCCAGAAGTACGCTTGTGATGATGAGCGCGCCAATCATGACCAATGACGGTAAGAAAAAGCTCAGTGCATGGTGTAAAGGTGATAAGCCCGGAAACGCATGGAGAAAAGGCAGAAGATTAAATGCAAAAGCCACTAAAAACAGAGGAAGCAGCACCGCGACCGGATAAAGGTTTTGACGTGGAAGCTCATTGAGTGGCCGGGAAAAATAACGTTCAAGCTCGGGAGTGGAATGGTTCAATAGATGAGCCTCGCCTCGGGCGATAGTCTTCTCAATCTCCCAGCCATGATGCAGGAGATCACAGAAAACGCGTCCGTTTAAAAGTGGCAGCAATCTCATCAAAAATATCACCATCAAATAAAAGGAAACGATTTTGGTGGTCAATAACCACAGCGCAGCGCACTGGAATGTGATAGAGATAAAAATACCAGAACCCAAACAAAAACATAACGCTTAAATACGGAGATCCGCGGATGACAATACCTACGCTCACGACTGAACGCTTACTGTTAAAACCGCTGGTTGCCGAAGATGCTGTCCAGATACAGAAGCTATATCCGCGCTGGGAGATCGTGCGTTATATGGTCTCTTCGGTGCCCTGGCCTTACCCGGATAACGGTGCGGAAAATTATGTTAACAACGTGGCGCTGCCCGATATGGCAAAAGGGATTGCCTGGTTCTGGAGCATCCGGCGTCGCGAAATACCGGATGAACTCATGGGTATTATCTGCCTGTACGATATTGAAGATAACAACCGCGGATTCTGGCTGGCACCGGAGTTTCAGGGTAAAGGCTATATGCGGGAGGCGAGCATTGCGGCGACGGATTACTGGTTCAATACGCTGAACAAAGCGGTGTTGCGTGCGCCGAAGGCCGCCGCCAACAGCCGCTCACGTCGTATTTCAGACAGCAGCGGCATGCGGCTTGTCAGAATGGAAAAGAAAGCCTACGTCAGCGGTATGCTTGACTCCGAACTGTGGGAGATCACCCGCGACGAGTGGAACGCCCGTCAGGTCAGCTGATAATGCTTATCTGGCATCAGCCTTTCAGGAATGTTCTCTTCATCGTTCATCTGCAGCAGATCGCGTTCCATATTGTTGCAGATGGCGTCCAGCGGCAGGTCGTTATCTTCCGTACCAAACGGATCTTCCAGCTCTTCTGCCAGGGTATCCAGCGAGATAAAGGTGTAAGAGATCAGCGCGGAGACAAACGGTGTCATGTAATGCAGGTCCACAACCAGCGCGAACGGCAGCATGATGCAGAACAGATATACCGTGCGGTGCAAAATCAGCGTATAGGCAAAGGGCACTGGCGTCGTCGCGATACGCTCGCAGCCGGAAAGGACGATGGACATGTCGTTCAAGCGGTTGTTCAGGCTATGGAAAAGAATGTCCGAAAGCTGTCCGTTACGCCGCCGCACGGCAAGCCACTCCCCCATGATCAGTAGAATACGGTTGGCCGGCGAGTTGGCAGCCATCACGTGCCGTAAATCATCCGCAGCAAGATAACGAGCGAGTTCTTCAGCGTTCAGTTCCCGGCGCAAGGTCATACGCAGGCAGTTGGCAAAGGCAATCTGCAGGCGAACAAACTCACCCAGATGTTTATCGTCAGGCAAGGTGTTTTTTACCTCGCGAAACAGCGAGCGTGCCGCTATCATCAACTGCCCCCAGAGCAGTCGAGCCTCGACGTAACGTGAATAACAGGCGTTGTTTCTGAAACCCAGAAAGATAGCGATCGCCACGCCGAGAATGCTGAAGGGCGCGACGGTAAATTTGATGCCCAGCGAGGTGTACCACGGCAGCATCAGGATCACGGCGATAGAAAGCAGGAAGTTGAGCAGCAGTCGGGTATAGATTTTGGGAAGTACCGAACCGTGCCAGACAAAAATCAGTTGTAGCCAGTGCTGTTTAGGACGAACAATCATAGTGAGTTTCAGGCAAGAAAAGAGCGTGGCTATTAAACGTGATCCCCCTCACGGTTGCAAGCATGTTAACGGGACATTGCATTTTCCCATCTGCAAAGCGAAATATGCACGGTGCTGATTTTCTTTTTTAAAAACTGAGTCAATAGTATGTTGTAACTAAAATAGATTCTATTTAAACCCGGCCGCAGCCGGGTGACGTGATTAGCAAAGTGGTTTCACCGCTGCGCGCATTCCCATCAGCAGAATGGCATCAAGATCCAGTGTCACCTGGTCCACCAGGCCGTTCACCTGCGTCAGGTCCAGCTCCCAGTGCTCTCTCTCGCTCAACACAGCCTGCACCAGTTCACGGGTACTTATCTGATTATCGCGGTGCCGCGCCCATAACTGCTGATAACATTCCAGCCAGTTCGCATCATCCTGTACCGGATAGCCCTCCCCGTTACGCTCCGCGCGATAAAACGCAATCAGGGCCGCTAACGCAAACGTCAGACGGGATGGTAACTGCCCCCTGACCTTCTGCCCGGCCAACAGCTGCGGCAGAATGCGGGTGCGGTATTTAGTCATGCCGTTGAGCGCAATCGAGAGCAACTGGTGTCTGATGTAAGGGTTCCGAAAACGCCCTGTTACCGCGCTGGCGAAAGATTCCAGTTCATCACGTGGCAGATCGAGGACCGGAATAATTTCCTGATAAATCGCTTTTTCGACGAAAGCACAGATATCGGCATCATTCATCGCCTCACCGACCGTATCCAGCCCCGCCTGGAACGCGACCGGCACCAGTGCCGTATGCGCACCATTCAGGATGGCGACTTTACGTTCTTTGTAGGGTTTGATGTCATCCACAATCAGCACATTAAGCGGATACTTATCCAGACGCAGTTCTCGAGCAAGGAATGCAGGCCCCTGAATGACAAACAGATAGAAGTGTTCTGCCGTATCCAGGAATGCATCGTGATATCCCAGCTCAGCTTCCAGCGCGGCCGCTTCATCGCGCGGGTAACCGGTCACAATACGGTCAACCAGCGTTGAGCAGAAATGGTTTGCTTCATTTAGCCACTGGATGAAAGCGGCAG
The DNA here is from genome assembly GCF_049238025.1 of Enterobacter cloacae complex sp. IR5458. NCBI lineage: Bacteria > Pseudomonadati > Pseudomonadota > Gammaproteobacteria > Enterobacterales > Enterobacteriaceae > Enterobacter > Enterobacter cloacae complex sp. IR5458. The sequence continues at coordinate 621 of NZ_JBMKIF010000015.1, read as the reverse complement.
GCAGCGCCCACTCCTGCGCATAACGCAAGACCAGTTCACGCAAGGCGTCTCCGTTGTAGTCTATCAGCTCACACGGAATGATGATCCAGCCCTTATCGGTCGCACCATTGAAGTGGCTGAAGCGCTCAAACAGCAGGCGCGTCAGTTTCGCAGGATAGCTCACGGCAGGCGCATCGTCGAATTTGTCACCCGCGTGATAGCCGATCCCAGCCTCGGTGGTGTTCGAGAAGACAAAACGCATATCGGGGTTGTGGGCCAGTTTCAGGAACGCATCGTACTGGCTGTAGACGTCGATCTCCCGGTTAACCGAGCGGATAAGACGGCTCTCACTTACCGTTTCGCCCTGCTCATTCAGGCCGCGAATGATGGTGGTATAGAGGCCATCCTGGGTGCTCAGCGAGGGCGGGAAAGCACTCTGAATGGGGCGAACGATAACCACACCGGCATTGAGATCGGTATGTTCATTTAGCAGGTCAATTTGCCAGTCGACAAACGCACGCAGGAAGTTGCCTTCACCAAACTGGATGATGCGTTCAGGGTATTGAGCACCGGGAAAATCACGACGGTGATCTTGACCCGCCATTTCCGGACAGCTTTTGTATCTTAAGTTAACGATGCCCG
>NZ_JBMKIF010000014.1:0-124697 GCF_049238025.1 Enterobacter cloacae complex sp. IR5458 | reverse complement strand
CAGGCCGACAAAACCCTCACGCAGCGACTGGTTCAGGTGCTTCAGCTGGTGGATATCCGCGTCCCTGACCACCTGATTGTCGGTGGCAGGCAAATCTATTCGTTCGCAGAACACGGTCTGTTGTGAGGTATGACATGAAAATTATCAGTAAACGCCGGGCAATGACGATATACCGCCAGCATCCTGAGTCCCGGATCTTTCGCTACTGCAGTGGAAAATATCAGTGGCACGGTAGCGTCTGCCATTACACCGGCAGGGATGTGCCGGATATCACAGGAGTCCTCGCGGTATACGCCGAACGCCGCCAGGACCGTAACGGGCCTTATGCCTGCCTAATTAGTATTACCCTGAACTGACAATAAAAGGAGAGCCGCCATGACCCACATCAACTGGGGCCTGCAGCGGGCTATCACGCCGCGCCTGGGAGCCCGTCTGGTGCAGGAGGGTAACCGACTGCACTATCTGGCTGACAGGGCCAGCATCACCGGCAGGTTCAGTGACACCGAATGCCGGAAGCTGGATGAAACATGCCCGCACTTTATCCGCCAGATGGAGTCGATGCTAACCACCGGTGAACTCAGTCCCCAACACGCCCACTGCGTCACCCTGTACCACAACGGTTTCACCTGCGAAGCCGATACTCTTGGCAGTTGCGGCTACGTATACATCGCCATTTACCCCACTCAGAGTTAATTACCTTCACGAGAGTAAACATGAAAACTTTACCTGCAACAACTCAGCGGGCGGCGAAGCCCTGCCTAACACCCGTGGCTGTCTGGCAAATGCTACTGACCCGCCTGCTGAAACAGCACTATGGTCTCACCCTCAACGACACACCGTTCAGTGAGGAACGTGTTATACAGGAACATATCGATGCCGGAATCACGCTGGCTGATGCCGTGAATTTTCTGGTGGAAAAATACGAACTGGTGCGCATCGACAGGAAGGGATTTAACTGGCAGGAACAATCCCCTTATCTCCGGGCTGTAGACATTCTGCGAGCACGGCAGGCAACTGGCTTGTTGCGGCAAAGCCGTAAAAATTCGGTACGGTGAATATTACAGGCAGTGCTACTGGCTTTCATCACTATCCGGGGATGCTGGCAGCGAGATGAAGAGGGCAGGGTAGCAATTCCTTACCTGACCCATTACCTGACCCAAATTGCATCCAAAGAAAAAGGAGTTAGACGATTTCTCATCTAACTCCTTGTTTTATCTGGTGGCCCCTGTTGGGTTTGAACCAACGACCAAGCGATTATGAGTCGCCTGCTCTAACCACTGAGCTAAGGGGCCGTGGCGGTGAATTATAAAGTAACTCTCTACAGCAATCCAGCCATTCACACCTGCCTGCTGTTTTTATAAACAATGCATAATCAATCCTTTATACTTCCCTTACGATGGATTGATCGGGAGTAAAAATGATCAACGATATTCTGGCCCCTGGCCTGCGGGTGGTGTTCTGCGGAATCAACCCGGGTAAGTCCTCGGCGCACACCGGCTTTCACTTCGCCCATCCGGGCAATCGCTTCTGGAAAGTGATCCACCAGGCCGGGTTTACCGATAGATTACTCAGGCCCGAAGAGGAACAGCACCTGCTGGATACGCGCTGCGGCATTACTATGCTTGTTGAGCGCCCGACGGTGCAGGCGAGCGAGGTCAATCTGCATGAGCTCCGCAGCGGCGGACGGGAGTTGGTCAAAAAGATTGAGGACTATCAGCCCGCAGCGCTGGCGATCCTCGGCAAGCAGGCCTACGAGCAGGCGTTCAGCCAGCGCGGCGCTAAATGGGGTAAGCAGAGCATCACCATCGGCGTGACGCAGGTGTGGGTGCTGCCGAACCCGAGCGGGCTCAACAGGGCGACGCTGGATAAGCTGGTAGAGGCGTATCGGGAGCTGGATGAGGCGCTGATGGTGCGGGGGTTGTAATCCTCTGCGGCCTGATGCCCTCACCCTGACCCTCTCCCACAGGGAGAGGGAATAAACAAAAAAAAGCTCCCCGAAGGGAGCTTTTTCACTGTCAGGACAAGTTAGTCGTCCAGGAAGCTACGCAGCACTTCAGAGCGGCTTGGATGACGCAGCTTACGCAGCGCCTTCGCTTCGATCTGACGGATACGTTCGCGGGTCACGTCGAACTGTTTACCCACTTCTTCCAGCGTGTGGTCGGTGTTCATGTCGATACCGAAACGCATACGCAGCACTTTTGCTTCACGGGCGGTCAGGCCGGCCAGAACGTCGTGCGTCGCAGCGCGCAGGCTCTCGGTGGTGGCAGAGTCCAGCGGCAGCTCGAGGGTGGTATCCTCGATGAAATCACCCAGATGCGAATCTTCATCATCACCAATTGGTGTTTCCATGGAGATTGGCTCTTTGGCGATCTTAAGCACTTTACGGATCTTGTCTTCCGGCATCAGCATGCGCTCAGCCAGCTCTTCCGGCGTTGGCTCACGGCCCATCTCCTGCAGCATCTGGCGGGAGATACGGTTGAGCTTGTTGATGGTCTCAATCATATGCACCGGAATACGGATGGTGCGCGCCTGATCCGCGATAGAGCGGGTGATAGCCTGACGGATCCACCAGGTAGCGTAGGTGGAGAACTTGTAACCACGACGGTATTCGAACTTATCTACCGCTTTCATCAGACCGATGTTGCCTTCCTGGATCAGATCCAGGAACTGCAGGCCACGGTTGGTGTATTTCTTGGCGATAGAGATAACCAGACGCAAGTTCGCCTCGACCATCTCTTTCTTCGCACGGCGGGCTTTCGCTTCACCGATAGACATACGACGGTTGATGTCCTTGACCTGCTCGATGGTCAGGCCGGTCTCTTCTTCAATCTGATGCAGCTTCTGCAGACCACGATAGACATCGTCCTTCACGTCGTGCAGTTTTTCAGACCACGGCTTGTTCATCGCGATAGCGGCGTTGAACCAGGTTTCGCTGGTTTCGTTGCCGGTGAAGAGGGTGATGAAGTTCTTCTTCGGCATTTTGCACTGCTCAACGCACAGCTTCATGATGATGCGTTCCTGGGTGCGTACGCGATCCATCATCACGCGCATGCTGTTTACCAGGTAGTCGAACTGTTTTGGCACCAGGCGGAACTGTTTGAATACTTCAGACAGTTTCAGGATCTCTTCCTGCGCGGCGGCATGGCTGCGGCCTTTCGCTTTGATGGTGTCACGCGTGACTTCGTACTGGGTACGCAGCTCGGCAAACTTCTCACGCGCCAGTTCCGGGTCGATGCTGTTGTCATCGTCCGCGCTGTCGTCGTCTTCTTCCTCATCTTCGTCTTCGTCGTCATCCATCTCTTCCTGAGACAGTTCGGAACCAACGTGAGTCGCGGTAGGCGCCAGATCTTCTTCCGCGTTCGGGTCAACAAAACCGGTGATCAGGTCAGACAGGCGCGCTTCTTCCGCTTCAACGCGATCGTACTGCTCCAGCAGATAGGTGATCGCTTCAGGGTATTCGGCAACAGAACACTGAACCTGGTTGATCCCGTCTTCGATGCGTTTTGCGATGTCAATTTCGCCTTCGCGGGTCAACAGTTCAACGGTACCCATTTCACGCATGTACATGCGGACCGGGTCAGTGGTACGCCCGATTTCAGATTCAACGCTGGACAGTACCTGTGCGGCAGCTTCTTCCGCATCTTCGTCGGTATTGTTGGAGGTTTCAGCCAGCAACAGATCATCGGCATCCGGTGCTTCTTCCATCACCTGAATGCCCATGTCATTGATCATTTGGATGATGTCTTCGATCTGATCTGAATCGACGATATCTTCCGGCAGATGGTCATTGACCTCGGCATAGGTCAGATAGCCTTGCTCCTTACCGCGTTGGACAAGAAGTTTCAGCTGTGACTGCGGGTTTTGCTCCATAAGACGGTATCCACACTTAATTCGTTTGATTGGTGTCGGCGATGGGGCTGCCAACCTTTAAAGCGAGGGCGTACTTATATTTTTGCCGCTGCCTCTCAGTGCGGCTGCCGGGGGCTTCCCGATCGATATTCGGCACTTAAGCCGTTAAATTTTTTATTTCTTCGCCAGTTCCTGGTTAATCATCCAGAGCTCCCGGCGTTCTTCGCTGCTTAAGCCGTGCGTGCGCTCGCGAGCTATCAACTCTTCCTGGCGCAACTCAAGCATCGAATCAAACATATGGTTGAGCGAGTCGGTGAACGTTTTTTCTGCAATGTCCTTATCTGCTATATCGTCCCACATCGACAATTTTTCAAGGGTAGCGGCCTCTTTTGTGCCGCGATAATGTTCTAAAAGTTGTCCGGTGGTCAGACCTGGCTGAGACAAACACGTGTCGACCAGTTCTGAAAATAAGCCAAGTCCGGGCAATTTTTCGTGGTTCAAACCCGCCAGTGATGGCACTTGCGGCGCAAGTTCGGGGTTTTGTACCAGTAACCCTATCAGTATACGCATGGTTGTGCGTTTTAGCTGAGGCGCGGGGCGAACCGTGCCGTTTTCAGCCTGTTTAGGCATTAAACGTTCAAGCTGGCTGTCATCCAGAATGCCGAGCTTGTTGCCTAACTCCTGACGCAGATAGATACGCAGCGTTTCGCCGGGCACCTGGCTGATTAACGGCAGCGCCAGCGTACTGAGCTGCGCGCGCCCGTCAGGGGTACTTAAATCCACCTGCGGCATCAGGCTGTTAAACAGAAACGTGGAGAGCGGCTGAGCCTGATCCATCCGCGCTTCAAACGCCGCTTTGCCCTCTTTACGCACCAGCGTATCCGGATCTTCGCCATCCGGCAGGAACATAAAGCGTAGCTGACGCCCGTCGGTCATATACGGTAGCGCCGTTTCCAGCGCACGCCAGGCGGCATCGCGTCCTGCGCGGTCACCGTCGTAACAGCAAATCACGTTGTTGGTGACGCGAAACAGCAGCTGGATATGGTCTGCCGTCGTGGACGTTCCTAATGACGCCACCGCGTAGTTAATGTCGTACTGCGCCAGCGCGACAACGTCCATATAGCCTTCGACGACCAGAAGACGCGGAGGTTCCGCGTTATCCTGCTGCGCCTCATAAAGACCGTAAAGCTGGCGGCCCTTATGGAAAATATCGGTTTCCGGGGAGTTGAGGTATTTCGGCAGGGCATCACCCAGCACGCGACCACCAAAACCAATCACCCGGCCACGCTTATCGCGGATCGGGAACATCACCCGTTCACGGAAGCGGTCGTAGCTTCGTCCCTGGTCGTTGGTGACCAGCATGCCTGCGTCGATGAGAGACTTACGATCTTCGCTATTGCCGCCAAAACGTTTTAACACGTTGTCCCAGCCGGGCGGGGCGTAACCAATAGCGAAACGCGCAATCACATCGTCGCTCAGTCCGCGCTTTGTCAGGTATTGACGCGCAGGCTCAGCCGCAGAGTGCTTAAGAGACTGTTGGTAAAACGAATTCAGGCCATCCATCAGTTGATACAGCGTTTGCCGTTGATGGCGCTCGATCTGACTTGGCCCACTGCCTGCTTCATACGGCACTTCAAGGTTATGCATCGCCGCCAGCTCTTCGACGGTTTCAACGAACTCGAGCTTGTCGTAGTTCATCAAAAAATCGACGGCATTACCGTGTGCGCCACAGCCAAAGCAATGGTAGAACTGCTTTTCACCGTTAACGGTGAAAGAGGGGGTTTTTTCGTTATGGAACGGACAGCACGCATGGTAGTTCTTGCCCTGCTTTTTCAGCTTTACCCGCGCGTCGATGAGATCGACGATGTCGGTTCTGGCAAGCAGATCGTTGATGAAAACGCGTGGGATTCTTCCGGCCATATGCCCCAAAAATTTAAGCGACTTATAAACGAAAACAAGCCGCGCATTCCTTCCGGAAGCACGGCCTTACGACTACTACTCTGTCTGTCAATTGAGGGCTGAGGCCCTCAAGCGATTAGTACAGACGAGTACGGCGTGCGTTTTCGCGAGCCAGTTTCTTCGCGTGACGTTTCACAGCGGAAGCTTTAGCGCGCTTACGTTCGGTCGTTGGTTTTTCATAAAACTCACGACGACGAACTTCAGCCAGAACACCTGCTTTCTCGCATGAACGTTTGAAGCGACGCAGTGCTACGTCGAACGGCTCGTTTTCACGTACTTTAATTACCGGCATGTAACTCTCACCTTTAATAAATTCGGTTTGCCGCTGGCATCAACGCCAGCTTATTTCAAAATGGTGCGGAATTTTACTGCAAATGCTGCTGCTTTGTAAAGCACCGATGCGATTTTGAAAGGGACTTTAATAAGGATGAGGAGTATACACGAGCCTTCTTCCTGGGGCGAACAAAGTTTTACATCACCCCGCCCAGGCTCTACACTGCGCGGTAGTGAAACGAGGTAAAACAAGTCATGCGTGTACTGGGTATTGAAACGTCCTGCGATGAAACCGGCATCGCCATTTACGACGACGAAAAAGGCCTTCTGGCCAACCAACTGTATAGTCAGGTGAAATTGCACGCTGACTACGGCGGCGTCGTGCCGGAACTGGCCTCTCGTGACCACGTGCGTAAAACGGTTCCCCTGATTCAGGCGGCGCTGAAAGAGGCCGGGTTACGTTCAACTGATATTGATGCCGTGGCCTATACCGCGGGTCCGGGTCTGGTGGGCGCGCTGCTGGTTGGCGCGACGGTAGGCCGTTCGCTGGCGTTCGCGTGGGACGTGCCGGCCATTCCGGTTCACCATATGGAAGGTCACCTTCTGGCGCCGATGCTGGAAGAGAATCCGCCTGAGTTCCCATTTGTTGCGCTGCTGGTTTCCGGCGGTCATACGCAGCTGATTAGCGTAACGGGCATTGGCAAATACGCGCTGTTGGGCGAGTCGATCGACGACGCCGCCGGTGAAGCGTTCGACAAAACCGCCAAGCTGCTGGGGCTGGATTATCCTGGCGGCCCGATGCTCTCGAAAATGGCGTCGCAGGGAACGGAAGGGCGCTTTGTCTTCCCGCGTCCGATGACCGACCGTCCAGGGCTGGACTTCAGCTTCTCCGGGCTGAAAACTTTCGCGGCGAATACGATTCGTAATAACGACGACAGCGAACAGACCCGTGCCGATATCGCCCGCGCGTTCGAAGATGCGGTGGTCGATACGCTGATGATCAAGTGCAAGCGCGCGCTGGATCAGACCGGCTTTAAGCGTCTGGTGATGGCGGGCGGCGTCAGCGCCAACCGCACGCTGCGCGCGAAGCTGGCTGAGATGATGCAAAAGCGTCGCGGGGAAGTGTTTTATGCCCGTCCAGAGTTCTGTACCGATAACGGCGCGATGATCGCTTACGCCGGGATGGTGCGTCTTAACGCGGGGGCAACGTCTGACCTGAGCGTGTCCGTGCGTCCGCGCTGGCCGCTGGCGGAACTGCCTGAGGCGTGAGTTTTTTGCCCGGTGGCGCTGCGCTTACTGGGCCTACAAAAACCGTAGGCCGGGTCAGGCGAAGCCGCCACCCGGCGATAAACCGCATTACACCCGCAACATCCCTTTTTCTTCCAGAAACGCAATAATCGTCGCCAGACCGTCACCCGCTTTCAGATTGGTAAACGTCCACGGACGTTCGCCACGCATGCGGTTGGTATCGCGCGCCATCACGTCGAGCGACGCACCCACGTAGGGCGCGAGATCGGTTTTGTTGATCACCAGAAAGTCAGATTTGGTGATCCCCGGCCCGCCCTTACGCGGGATTTTTTCCCCTTCGGCCACGTCTATCACGTAGATAGTGAGATCCGCCAGTTCCGGGCTGAACGTCGCGCTCAGGTTATCCCCGCCGCTTTCGACGAAGATCAGGTCCAGATTGCCGAATTTCTCGCTTAACGCTTCCACCGCCGCCAGGTTCATCGAGGCATCTTCGCGGATGGCGGTATGCGGGCAGCCGCCGGTCTCCACGCCAACAATGCGCTCTGGCTCCAGTGCGCCCGCCTCGGTCAGGATGCGCTGATCCTCTTTGGTGTAGATATCGTTAGTGACTACCGCAAGATGATATGTATCGCGCATTGCCTTGCAGAGCGCTTCCAGCAGGGCGGTTTTACCCGACCCTACCGGGCCGCCGACGCCGACGCGCAGGGGATGTTTGTAATCAGCCATGTTGACTCCTCAGGAACGGAATAGTCGTGAATATTGTGTTTCGTGGCGCGCGGAGGCGATGGCAGACAGCGGCGTGGCTGCGCCAAGCGCGTCGTCGTCACGTAAAAATGCCTCTTCGAACCCGGCGGCGAAGTGATCGCTCAGGTCGATAATCAACTGCTGCGCCGCCTGCTGCCCAAACGGCACCAGCTTAACGCCCGCCATCACCGCGCTCTCAATCCAGCTGTAGCCGAGACTGAGCGCCAGTTCGCGCGCGCCAATCCTCCAGCGCACGCCGAGCCATGCCATGCCGCAGAGCTGGCTCTGCATACACAGTGTCAGCCATTCAGTCGGGCAGTCAGGCTCCCAGCTTTTAATCAGGCGCGTAAAGGCCGCGCCACGGTTGCGCTCCTCATCGCGCAGCTCGCGCGTTTCCCGGCAGGCGAGCAGGTATGCCGTCCAGCGTTTTGCCGCCACCCAATCCTGTTGTTCGCAGGCGAGATACAGGCGAGTAAAGAGCGGCAGATCGACGCAGTAAAAGCTCTGCTCCATCTGCTGGATTTGCCAGCGTTTAAAGGCGTCGGCATCCGTGACCCAGCCTGCCTCTACCGCCCACTCCAGCCCCTGCGACCAGGTAAACGACCCAACCGGCAGGCTACTGCTGGAGAGCTGCATCAGGCGCAGCCACTGGCGGGCGTGCTCCATCAGCTCATCAACGCCAGCAGGGCAGAGACAATCAACCCACCGCCGAACGTTTTACGCAGGCCGTCATGACGGCGCAGCAGTAAACCTGCCGCGAAGCTGGCGCACAGCACCGTGGCGCTGGCGAACATAAACCCGCTGGTGAAAAGCCAGAAGCTGTGGCCGGACATCTCCACACCGTGTGCCCAGCCGTGGAACATCGCCAGAGCAGGTACCGCCAGCAGCAGACGGTTTTCAGTTTTAAACATCATCACGCCGCAGACCGCCAGCGAGGCGATAATCAGCATCTCCATGCCGCTAAATCCGCCGAGCAGACTGCCTGCAACAGCGCCAACGAGCATCATCCCGAGAGTGGCAAACGGCAGCAGGAGTTTGCGGCCACTCAGCGCCGAGAGCACGCCCGCGCCGGTAAGCATCAGCAGGTGATCGAGCCCGGTCAGGGGATGGAAAAAACCGGCCTGGAAGCTGTCGGCACCATGGCCTGGATGGGCGAGCGCCGGAACGGAAAAGGCCAGCAGTAACAGGGGGAGGAGCTTGCGCATAATTAATCCTTAATGTGAATGAGCGTGAGAGTGGCTATGGCTGTGGGCATCGCTGGCATAGGCGCCCGCTTCCGGTTCAAACGGCAGGGAGTCGAAGGTCACCTCCAGCCCGAACGGGCGCAGCATGTCGTCGAGAACGTGATCGTGGTGATAGCGCAGTTCGCCGGGCATGATCTGCAGCGGCACGTGGCGGTTGCCCAGGTGGTAGCAGGCGCGGGCGAGCAGGAACGGGTCGGCGCAGCGCACCACGGAGACCGACTCTGCCGCTGCGATCACTTCGATGACCTCACTACCGTCGTCTGTCGTCAGCAGGTCGCCCCCGCGCAGCTGCAGGCCGCGCGGCAACATCAGCCCGGCGTCGCGGCCGTCGTTCAGCGCCACGCGGGCGCGGCTTTTCACCCGCACGTCAATCGGCAGCGTGACGCTGGCGGTAATCGGGTGCGCGTGGTCCAGGCGTTGGGTTAAATAGATCATCATCACTCCTCAGAACAGGAAATAGCGTTGCGCCATCGGCAGAACGTCGGCCGGTTCGCTGGTTATCAGTTCACCGTCGACGCGCACCTCGTAGGTTTGCGAATCGACGGTAATATTGGGCAATAAACCGTTGTGGATCATGTCGGTCTTCTTCACCGTCCGGCAGCCTTTCACCACCGCCGTGGCGCTTTGCAGATTGAGCTGCTGCGGGACGTCGTTCGCGCTGGCGGCCTGGGAGATAAACGTCAGCCGGGTGGCGTGGCGCGCGGCACCCAGCGCGCCAAACATCGGGCGGTAATGCACCGGCTGCGGCGTGGGGATCGAGGCGTTAATATCGCCCATCGGCGCGCAGGCGATCATTCCGCCTTTGACGATGGTGGCAGGTTTGACGCCGAAGAACGCCGGTGACCAGACCACCAGATCCGCCAGCTTGCCCGCCTCAATGGAACCGACCTCATGGGCGATGCCGTGGGTCAGCGCCGGGTTGATGGTGTACTTGGCGACATAGCGCTTCACGCGGAAGTTGTCGTTATCGCCGGTCTCTTCCGGCAGGGCGCCGCGCTGGACCTTCATGCGGTGCGCAACCTGCCAGGTACGGATAATCACTTCTCCCACGCGGCCCATGGCCTGTGAATCTGACGAAGTGAGCGAGAACGCGCCGATATCGTGCAGCACGTCTTCAGCGGCGATGGTCTCCCGGCGAATGCGCGACTCGGCAAACGCCACGTCCTCGGCAATATCCGGGTCGAGGTGGTGGCAGACCATCAGCATGTCGAGATGCTCGTCGATGGTGTTCACCGTGTAGGGCAGCGTCGGGTTGGTGGAGGAGGGCAGAATATTCGGATGCGCGCAGGCGGTGATAATATCCGGCGCATGGCCGCCGCCCGCGCCTTCGGTATGGAAGGTGTGGATGGTGCGCCCACCAATCGCGGTCAGCGTGTCCTCGACAAACCCGGACTCGTTCAGCGTGTCGCTGTGCAGCGCCACCTGAATATCCATCTCTTCGGCAACCTCCAGCGAGCAGTTGATCGCCGCGGGCGTTGCGCCCCAGTCTTCGTGGATCTTCAGCCCAATGGCGCCAGCCGCGACCTGCTCGCGCAGGGCGTCCGGGTTAGATCCATTACCTTTGCCGAGGAGGCCGATATTCACTGGTAGCGTATCGGCTGCCTGCAGCATACGCGCGATGTACCACGGCCCTGGCGTGCAGGTGGTGGCGTTGGTGCCCGCCGCAGGGCCGGTGCCGCCGCCGATCATGGTGGTCACGCCGGAAACCAGCGCCTCTTCCGCCTGCTGCGGGCAGATCCAGTGAATATGGGTGTCGATCCCGCCCGCGGTCACGATCTTCCCTTCGGCGGCAATCACTTCCGTTGCGGCGCCGATTGGGATCGTCACGCCGGGCTGAATATCCGGGTTACCGGCTTTACCGACGGCAAAGATCCGCCCGTTTTTGACGCCGATATCGGCTTTCACGATCCCCCAGTGATCGATGATCAACGCGTTGGTGAGCACCAGATCCACGCAGTCGTCGGCGGTCATCTGCCCCTGGCCCATACCGTCGCGGATCACCTTTCCGCCGCCGAATTTGACCTCTTCACCGTAGACCGTGAGATCGTCTTCCACTTCGATCCATAGCTCGCTGTCGGCCAGCCGCACTTTATCGCCGGTGGTGGGGCCGAACATATCGGCATACGCCCGGCGTGAAATGTCAGCCATTTTTCACCTCCCCCATCACCTCGCCGCGAAACCCGAAAATACGCTGCGCGCCCGTCACCTGTACCAGCGTGACTTCCCGCTTCTGGCCGGGCTCGAAACGCACGGCGGTGCCTGCCGGAATATTCAGCCGGTAGCCTCTGGTGGCTTCCCGGTCGAACTTCAGCGCCGGGTTGACCTCGTAAAAGTGATAGTGCGATCCGACCTGTATCGGCCTGTCGCCGTGGTTTTCAACAATCACTTGTTGGGTTTCACGCCCGACGTTGAGGGTAACCGTGCCGGGCTGGATCTGGTATTCGCCAGGGATCATGACGTGCTCCTTAGACGATCGGATTGTGGACGGTGACGAGCTTGGAGCCGTCCGGGAAGGTGGCCTCCACCTGAATATCCGGGATCATCTCCGGTACGCCCTCCATTACCTGGTCGCGCGTCAGTACGTGACGACCCGCTTCCATCAGCGAGGCGACGGTTTCGCCATCGCGCGCGCCTTCCATAATAAAGGCGCTGATCAGCGCGACCGATTCCGGATAATTGAGCTTAACCCCGCGCGCAAGGCGGCGTTCGGCAACCAGCGCGGCGGTGAACAGCAACAGCTTGTCTTTTTCTCTGGGGGTCAGTTCCATAACGTTTCTCTTATGTCTGCCAGATACGCGGCGAACAGGCATTTTTAGGGGTGAGAAGCGGGCGAAGCGACTGCCAGATGTCGCGCATCACCCGCTGGCATATCAGGTTATCGTGGGAGAGGAAACGCACCGACAGCAGATCGTCGGTAAGCGTTGCACCTGCATAATTTCCCAGCGGTGCGAGGCGCTCGCGGACCGTATCAAGATGCGTTTCCCCGGCCGGATAGAACAGCAGCGTTCCGAGCCACGGATGTCCGGCAACGGGCGCAAGATCGCCGTCGCTCAGGTGCTGGCGCTCAATCAGGCGCGGTTCATCGTCCACCCAGACCTCAAGGCGGCTCTCCAGCGTGCCGTGGCTGAAGGTTTCACCGATTACCGGGCGACCCAGGCAATACAACTCCCACGCCAGCAGCGTGCTGGAGGCCTTCAGGTGGAAGACGGAGCGCAGTGCGGCATTGGCACCGGGAAAGAGGATGGTATCCTGCGGCAGCCACTCCAGCGTGGATCCATCATCGAGATAAAAGTGTTGATTCAGACAGGCCTGCGGGCCGCTGCTGCGATAGAACTTACTGGCGCCGGGCATGGTGATAAGCGCGTGGCTTTTGGCGTCCAGCCGAACGGAAATGTCCAGCGTATCGCCGCCCACAATGCCGCCGGGCGGATGCAGTAAATAGAGGTGACAGGTTTCCCCTTCGGGATAAAACGGGCGTTGAACGGTGAGCGGCCCGACGTGGTGGGCGGCATGCAGGAGGGTTTTCTCAGGGGTGTGACAAAACAGCAGGGCAAGCGATGCCTGCCAGCCTTTATACGTATTATCAGTGACCTGAGCTGCTAACATGCTGCATCCATTTCCACACCATCGGGATACGTTTCAGTATGCCCTGGCGGAAATGAAGGCTGTCATATGAGTCGCTTATGGATACGTTTTCTGCTGCCGGCGTTGCGCGTTTTACTCCGGATCTTTTTTCTTTCGCTTGAGCTTCGTCCAGATTTTGGTCTCCTGACGACGCCACAGACGCTGAATATTATCGTGATGACGCAGCAGGATCAGGCAGGAGAGCATTGACACCGGGAAGGTGAACTGGGGTTTGAACCACCAGACGTAAAACGGGGCAATGAGCGCGCTGACGATGGCGCCGAGCGAGGAATAACCGCTCAGCAAGATGGTGAGCAGCCAGGTGCCCGCCATTACGCCGGTAAGATCCCAGCCGATAGGGGCGATAGCGCCAAAGGCGGTTGCAACGCCTTTACCACCTTTAAAACCGAAGAAAACGGGCCAGATGTGGCCGACGCAGGCCGCAATCGCAATGAGCCCCAGCCAGAACGGCGTAACGCCCAGCGCATAAGCGCCCCAGACGGGTAGCATCCCTTTCAGAACATCAAAAATCAAAACCGCTACGGCTGCTCCCTTGCCGCCAATTCTAAGTACGTTGGTCGCTCCCGGATTCCCGGAACCACTTTCACGCGGGTCAGGTAACCCGGCAATGCGGCAGACCAGAATGGCGCTGGAGATTGAGCCGCAAAGATAGGCGAGGAGGATCATTCCAGGCGCGATTGCACTCATAACGCTGTTCCGTTTTGAAAATGTATCTGTATTCTCAGCATCTGTGGATAATACGCATAATTCGCCGGAAGTGGTATCCGGTTTAGCCAAAAAGCAGGCAGGTCGTGATGGATATTGTATTTATAGAGCAACTTTCGGTAATCACCACAATTGGTGTTTACGACTGGGAACAGACCATCGAGCAGAAGTTAGTGTTCGATATCGAAATGGGCTGGGACAACCGCAAGTCAGCAAAAAGCGATGATGTGAATGACTGTCTGAGCTACGCCGACATCAGTGAAACGGTCATCGGCCATGTGGAAGGACAGCGTTTTGCGCTGGTGGAACGTGTGGCGGAAGAGGTGGCGGAACTGCTGCTGACCAAATTCAACTCACCGTGGGTGCGCATCAAGCTGAGCAAGCCGGGAGCGGTAGCGCGTGCGGCCAATGTGGGCGTGATTATCGAGCGTGGCACAAATCTGAAAGGCAAGATTTAACGTCATAATTGCTAAACCATTTTAGGTTATATCGGTCTTATAGCTGTATCTTTCACGGGAGCCGTTGGGGCGACCGTTTTTTTATATCTTTTTAGGGGTTTATAGATGAGCGATATGCACTCGCTGCTGGTGGCGGCAATACTGGGTGTGGTCGAAGGATTGACGGAGTTTTTGCCAGTTTCCAGTACGGGCCATATGATTATCGTTGGCCATCTGCTGGGCTTTGAAGGCGATACCGCAAAGACGTTTGAAGTCGTCATTCAGCTCGGTTCTATTCTGGCGGTGGTCGTGATGTTCTGGCGTCGCCTGTTTGGCCTGATCGGCATCCACTTTGGCCGTCTGCCGCAGCGTGAAGGCGAAGGCTCGGGGCGCCTGACGCTCATTCATATTCTGCTCGGGATGATCCCCGCAGTGGTGCTGGGCCTGGTTTTCCACGATGCCATCAAATCGCTGTTTAACCCTATTAACGTGATGTACGCGCTGGTGGTCGGTGGCTTCCTGCTGATTGCTGCCGAAGTGCTGAAGCCTAAAACCCCGCGTGCGGAAGGGCTGGACGATATGACGTATCGTCAGGCATTTATCATTGGTTGCTTCCAGTGTCTGGCGCTGTGGCCGGGCTTCTCCCGTTCTGGGGCAACGATTTCCGGCGGGATGTTGATGGGCGTGAGCCGTTACGCGGCGTCGGAGTTCTCGTTCCTGCTGGCGGTGCCAATGATGATGGGCGCCACCGCGCTGGATCTCTACAAAAGCATTGGCTTCCTGACCACGGGTGACATTCCGATGTTTGCCGTGGGCTTTATCACCGCCTTTATCGTGGCGCTGATTGCCATCAAAACCTTCCTGCAGCTGATTAAGCGTATCTCGTTCATTCCGTTCGCGATCTACCGCTTTATTGTCGCGGCTGCCGTTTACGTGGTCTTCTTCTGATGACCCACTGCCCTCAGTCTTTCGGCTGAGGGCAACGTTTTTCCTTCCACGCCGTTACGGCCTCAATTCGCCGTTTCGTCAGCTCTTCACGAATTTCCGGGCCTTTAAATCCTGCCTCGACAACGTCTTTCGTCGGCACCGCTTTTGCCACAATCCACGCTTCGCGCAGCAGTCGCCCCTGAGGGTAATCGGATGCTTCAAACCCGGTGCGGCCGCGAACGTCGGCTTCGCTGGTGAGTGCGATCTGCTCCACGCGCTGCGGCTTGCGCCAGGCGTCGATATTATCGAACAGCTTCACGATAGTGGCGGGTTTCAGGATCGGGAAGGTGTGGATCAGGTCGTGGAATTCCGCGACCAGTTTTGCCAGGTCACGGATCTCATTCGGCACGCGCAGGCGCTGGCAAAGCCCTTCTACCAGCTTTACGCCTGCCGGGCCGTGACCATGATGCCGTGGCCAAAATTCTTTCGGCGTTAAGCCTTTGCCGAGATCGTGGCAGAGGGTGGAAAAACGCACGTCTACTTCAGGACTGAGCATGGCCGCCATGCTCAGCGTCATCAGCGTGTGCACGCCGGTATCAATTTCCGGATGCCATTTTGCCGGCGCGGGTACGCCAAACAGCGCGTCGATTTCAGGGAACAGCACCTTCAGTGCGCCGCAGTCACGCAGGACCTGGAAAAAGACCTGTGGGTTGCGGGTGGTCAGGGCATTTTCCGTCTCTTTCCAGACGCGCTCCGGCGTCAGGTGTTCTAATTCGCCCGCCTCGGTCATGGCCGTCATCAGCGCCATCGTCTCATCCGCAATGCGGAAGCTCAGATGGGCGTAACGCGCGGCAAAGCGCGCCACGCGCAGAACGCGGAGCGGATCTTCAGAAAATGCCGGGGAGACGTGACGTAAAAGACGGTTGCGCAGGTCATCCTGCCCGCCGTAGGCATCTATGATATGGCCGTTTTCGTCCTGTGCCAGGGCGTTAATGGTGAGATCGCGGCGCAGCAAATCCTGCTCCAGCGTCACATCCGGCGCGGCGTAGCAGGTGAAACCCGTATAGCCGGAGCCGGATTTCCGTTCGGTACGCGCCAGAGCGTACTCTTCGCGGCTTTTCGGATGAAGAAACACGGGAAAATCGCGGCCTACCTGCTGGTAGCCCGCGTCGAGCATCTCTTCCGGGGTGGCGCCAACGACAACCCAGTCTTTATCTTTGACCGGCAGACCTAACAACGCATCACGTACCGCACCACCGACCAGATAACTCTTCACGCCCAACTCTCCCGTTTTCTCTTTTCCAGAATGATACGTAAGTCTGGCAGAGAAGACGAATTAGTTCATCCAGCGGTCTTTACGCTTGCGGCTTGGGATAAGATGCGGCAGGACCAGACCCAGCACCAGACCCACGCCCAGCACGCCGCCGCCATACATAAACCACTGCATGATGATGGTGCGCTGCTTGTCATCAAGCTGCAGATTCGCGGCGTTTACCTTTTTCTGCGCGACGATCAGCTCGTTTTTGAGTTTTTGATTCTCTTCTTTCAGACCGTTAATCACGCTGTCGCTCTGTGCCACT
This sequence comes from Enterobacter cloacae complex sp. IR5458, assembly GCF_049238025.1. Taxonomy (NCBI): domain Bacteria; kingdom Pseudomonadati; phylum Pseudomonadota; class Gammaproteobacteria; order Enterobacterales; family Enterobacteriaceae; genus Enterobacter; species Enterobacter cloacae complex sp. IR5458. The sequence continues at coordinate 108,086 of NZ_JBMKIF010000014.1, read as the reverse complement.
TTCTGCTGCATCTCTGCGGTGCGCTGGTTCCAGGTACCGTCGATGTTGTTCAGCTTGTCGGTCAGGGTCTTCACCTGGTTTTCCAGATCCGGAACGCGCGTGCGCAGGCTTGGTACGGTGCTCAGCTCTTTCAGCGGGATCCAGGAAGTACGACCGGTACTGTCGCGAACCTGACCATAGTTGGTGTCCGCGTTGGTCTGTAACAGGGTGACTTCCTCGCCGGCATTCACCGTGCCCACGAGGCGATAATTATCTCCGGGGCCACTGCGTACCCAGGTGTTCAGTTCGTCAGAAACGTAACGCTTCTCTTCAGCGTGCACTGCGGTTGCGGCGCTAAAAGCGAGTAAAGTAAGTCCAATCAGGCGTAATTTAAGCATCATTAGTCGTTATTTTCATAAATAGTGGAACGATAGTAGTGGCAACAGTGTCTCTACGCAAAGCATTCGTCAGCAATCAGAATCATCTGTGTCACGACTCTACACATTTACGCCCGTCAAATTGCTCATTGCATGGCAATTTGGCGCAAAATACTATGTACTGACAAACAAATGGCGAGGAAGTTCGCCCTCATTGACGCGTCTGTGACGCCCGCAAAAGTACAAGGCTATGGCTCAGGAAATCGAATTAAAATTTATCGTCGAAAAAGACAGCGTTGACGCGCTCCGCCAGCATCTGCATACGCTCTCCGGCGAGCACCATGAACCCGTACAGTTGCTCAACATCTACTACGAAACGCCGGACAACTGGCTGCGTAGCCACGATATGGGGCTGCGCATCCGCGGCGCAAACGGGCGCTACGAGATGACGATGAAAATCGCCGGCCGCGTGGTCGGCGGTTTGCACCAGCGCCCGGAATACAATATCGACATCAGTAAGCCAGAACTTGAGCTGGATCGTTTCCCGGCGGAGGTCTGGCCGGAAGGTGAACGGCCTGCCACGCTGGCAGAGCAGGTACAGCCGCTGTTCCGCACCGATTTTTGCCGTGAGAAATGGCTGGTGACGGAAGGTAAGAGCCGCATTGAAATCGCGCTGGATTTAGGCGAAGTGAAGGCGGGTGAGTGCCAGGAGCCTATTTGCGAGCTGGAGCTGGAACTGCTGGAAGGGGATGCCAGCGACGTGCTGAAACTGGCGCGCAAGCTGGTGAGCCAGCCGGGTTTACGTCAGGGCAGCCTGAGTAAAGCGGCGCGCGGTTACCATTTGGCGGCCGGGAATGCGCCACGCCTGCTGAAAGAGACCCCGATTCTGCGTGTTGTTCCGAAGGCCAGCATTGAACAGGGCATGGAAGCGGCGCTGGAGCTGGCCCTCTCTCAATGGCAGTACCATGAGGAACTCTGGGCGCGTAACGTGAAAAATGCCAGCAAACAGGTGCTGGCCGCCATTGGGCTGGTGCGTCATGCCCTGGCACTGTTTGGCGGTATCGTACCGCGTAAAGCAAGTGCTCACTTACGTGACCTGCTGACCCAAACTGAAACACTGATGCATTCCGATGTCTCCGCGCAAACGGTGATCTACAGCCCGCAAAACGCCGCGGCAAAACTGGCGCTGACCGAGTTTCTGGTGACGCGCGGCTGGCGCAGCTTCCTGGATGCAAAAGCGCAGACCAAAATCGCGGATAATTTTAAACGCTTCGCGGATATCCATCTATCCCGTCACGCTGCCGAGCTGAGAACGACCTTTGCACATCCGCTGGGTGACCAGTACGGCGATCAGCTTCCCCGTCTGGCGCGTAATATCGACAGCATGTTGCTGCTGTCGGGGGCGTATGAGGGCGTGAAGGCGCAGGCCTGGCTGGAAAACTGGCAGGGGCTCAAGCATGCCATTGAAACCCGTCAGCAGATTGAGATCGAGCATTTCCGCAACGAGGCCATTTCGCAGGATCCGTACTGGCTGCACAGCGGAAAACGTTAATTCTGGCAAGGAACCCCTGATATGCCGCTTTCTTCGCAGTTACAGCAGCACTGGCAGACCGTTTGCGAACGTCTGCCCGAGTCTTTACCGGCGTCATCGTTAAGCGAGCAGGCCAAAAGCGTGCTCACGTTCAGTGATTTTGTTCAGGAAAGTGTGAGTGCCAACCCGGACTGGCTGGCAGAGCTGGAGAGCGCACCGCCGCAGGCGAACGAGTGGCGGCAGTATGCCAGCTGGCTGCAAGCCGCGCTGGCAGATGTGGCTGATGAAGCGACGCTGATGCGCGTTCTGCGTCAGTTCCGTCGCCGGGTGATGGTACGCATTGCCTGGGCGCAGTCGCTGGCGCTGGTGAGCGAAGAGAGTACGTTGCAGCAGTTGAGCGAGCTGGCGCAAACGCTGATCGTCGCCGCGCGAGACTGGCTCTACGCCGCCTGCTGTAAAGAGTGGGGCACGCCGTGCAGTGAAGAAGGGGTTCCGCAGCCGCTGTTGATTCTGGGGATGGGGAAGCTGGGCGGTTGCGAGCTGAACTTTTCCTCAGATATCGACCTGATTTTTGCCTGGCCGGAAAACGGCTCGACGCGCGGCGGGCGCCGCGAGCTGGACAACGCCCAGTTCTTTACCCGCCTCGGCCAGCGTCTGATCAAGGCACTGGACCAGCCGACGCAGGACGGCTTTGTCTACCGCGTGGACATGCGCCTGCGCCCGTTTGGCGACAGCGGTCCACTGGTGCTGAGCTTTGCCGCGCTGGAGGATTATTACCAGGAGCAGGGGCGCGACTGGGAGCGTTACGCAATGGTCAAAGCGCGGATCATGGGCGACAGCGACGACGCTTATGCTAACGAACTTCGCGCCATGCTGCGCCCGTTCGTTTTCCGCCGCTACATTGATTTCAGCGTGATCCAGTCCCTGCGTAATATGAAAGGGATGATTGCCCGCGAGGTCCGCCGCCGTGGGCTGAAGGACAATATTAAGCTCGGCGCGGGCGGCATTCGTGAAATTGAATTTATCGTTCAGGTCTTCCAGCTCATTCGCGGCGGGCGAGAGCCGTCGCTGCAGTCGCGCTCGCTCCTGCCGACGCTGAGCGCCATTGAGCAACTGCACCTGCTGCCGGACGGCGACGCGCAAACCCTGCGCGAAGCCTATCTTTTCCTGCGCCGTCTGGAAAATTTGCTGCAAAGCATCAATGACGAGCAGACGCAGACATTGCCGGGCGATGAGCTGAACCGGGCGCGTCTGGCCTGGGGCATGGGTGTGGACGACTGGGCGGCACTGACCGAAACGCTGGACGCACACATGGCAGGCGTGCGCCGCATCTTTAACGATCTGATTGGCGACGATGAAAGTGAATCCCCGGATGATGCGCTCTCCGAGCACTGGCGCGAGCTGTGGCAGGATGCGCTCCAGGAAGATGACACCACGCCGGTGCTGACGCACTTAAGCGATGATGCCCGCCATCGTGTGGTGGCCTTAATTGCCGATTTCCGTCTCGAACTGAACAAACGCGCCATCGGGCCGCGCGGTCGTCAGGTGCTGGATCATCTGATGCCGCATCTGCTGAGCGAGGTCTGCTCGCGAGAAGACGCGCCGGTGCCGCTGTCGCGCATGATGCCGCTGCTGAGCGGGATTATCACGCGTACCACCTATCTTGAGTTACTGAGCGAGTTTCCGGGCGCGCTGAAGCACCTGATAACGCTCTGCGCCGCGTCGCCGATGGTGGCGAACAAGCTGGCGCGTTACCCGCTGCTGCTGGACGAACTGCTCGACCCGAACACGCTCTATCAGCCGACGGCGACGGATGCGTATCGTGACGAGCTGCGCCAGTATTTGCTGCGCGTGCCTGAAGAGGACGAAGAGCAACAGCTGGAGGCGCTGCGCCAGTTTAAACAGGCACAGATGCTGCGCGTGGCGGCGGCCGATATTGCCGGAACGCTGCCGGTGATGAAAGTGAGCGATCACTTAACCTGGCTTGCGGAAGCGATTATTGACGCGGTTGTCCATCAGGCGTGGGGGCAGATGGTAGCCCGCTACGGTCAGCCAAAACATCTGGCCGATCGAGAAGGGCGCGGCTTCGCGGTGGTGGGTTACGGCAAGCTCGGCGGCTGGGAGCTGGGATACAGTTCCGATCTGGATTTGATCTTCCTGCATGATTGCCCGGTGGACGTGATGACCGACGGCGAGCGCGAAATCGACGGGCGTCAGTTCTATCTGCGCCTGGCCCAGCGCATTATGCACCTGTTCAGCACCCGCACTTCGTCCGGCATTCTGTATGAAGTAGATGCGCGCCTGCGCCCGTCCGGCGCGGCGGGCATGCTGGTGACCTCAACGGAATCCTTCGCCGATTATCAGAAAAACGAAGCCTGGACGTGGGAGCATCAGGCGCTGGTGCGCGCCCGCGTGGTCTATGGCGATCCGCAGCTGCACGCGCAGTTCGATGCGATTCGCAGGGCGGTCATGACCACCCCGCGCGAGGGCAGTACGTTGCAGACCGAGGTGCGCGAGATGCGCGAGAAAATGCGCGCGCATTTGGGCAATAAGCATCGCGATCGCTTTGATATTAAAGCCGACGAGGGTGGTATTACCGATATTGAATTTATCACTCAGTATCTGGTGCTGCTGCACGCACACGATAAGCCGAAGCTGACGCGCTGGTCGGATAACGTGCGCATTCTGGAACTGCTGGCGCAAAACGACATTATGGACGAGCAAGAGGCGCAGGCCTTAACCCGCGCCTACACCACGCTGCGCGATGAACTTCATCACCTGGCGTTGCAGGAGCAGCCGGGACATGTCGCGCTGGACTGTTTTGCCGCAGAGCGCGCCCAGGTGACGGCAAGCTGGCAGAAATGGCTGGTGGAGCCGTGCGTAACAAATCAAGTGTGATATTATCGCGCGCAAATTGTGAATCTTTTCTGGAGTCAGGAATGAAAGTAACACTGCCAGAGTTTGAACGTGCTGGAGTAATGGTTGTCGGGGATGTGATGCTGGATCGCTACTGGTATGGGCCAACCAGCCGTATCTCTCCGGAAGCGCCGGTACCGGTGGTTAAGGTCGACACCATTGAAGAGCGTCCCGGCGGCGCGGCAAACGTGGCGATGAACATTGCCTCCCTGGGCGCACAGTCGCGTCTGGTTGGCCTGACCGGCATCGACGATGCGGCGCGTGCGCTGAGCAAGTCGCTGGCGGACGTGAACGTGAAGTGCGACTTCGTTTCTGTTCCGACCCACCCAACGATTACCAAGCTGCGCGTGCTGTCGCGCAACCAGCAGCTGATCCGCCTCGACTTTGAAGAAGGGTTTGAAGGCGTTGATCCTGAGCCGCTGCACGAGCGCATTAACCAGGCGCTGGGTAATATCGGTGCGCTGGTGCTTTCCGACTACGCGAAAGGTGCGCTGGCGAGCGTGCAGACGATGATTCAGCTGGCGCGTAAGGCTAACGTGCCGGTGCTGATTGACCCGAAAGGCACCGATTTTGAGCGCTATCGCGGCGCGACGCTGCTGACGCCAAACCTCTCTGAGTTCGAAGCGGTGGCGGGCAAGTGCAAAACCGAAGAAGAACTGGTTGAACGCGGCATGAAGATCATTGCTGACTTCGAGCTGTCTGCGCTGCTGGTGACCCGCTCCGAGCAGGGGATGACGCTGCTGCAGCCGGGCAAAGCGCCGCTACATATGCCAACCCAGGCGCAGGAAGTGTACGACGTGACCGGTGCCGGTGATACGGTGATCGGCGTGCTGGCGGCGACGCTGGCAGCGGGTAACTCCCTGGAAGAGGCCTGCTACTTCGCGAACGCTGCGGCGGGTGTGGTCGTCGGCAAACTCGGGACCTCAACCGTTTCCCCTATCGAGCTGGAAAACGCGGTGCGCGGGCGTGCCGACACCGGTTTTGGCGTCATGACCGAAGACGAGCTGAAAGTGGCTGTTGCCGCTGCGCGTAAACGCGGCGAGAAAGTGGTGATGACCAACGGCGTGTTCGACATTCTTCATGCGGGTCACGTCTCTTATCTGGCGAATGCGCGCAAGCTGGGCGATCGTCTGATTGTGGCGGTCAACAGCGATGCGTCGACCAAACGTCTGAAAGGCGAAACACGTCCGGTGAACCCGCTGGAGCAGCGCATGATTGTGCTCGGCGCGCTGGAAGCGGTGGACTGGGTGGTGTCGTTTGAAGAAGATACCCCGCAGCGCCTGATTGCTGGCATTCTGCCGGACCTGCTGGTCAAAGGCGGTGATTACAAGCCGGAGCAAATCGCAGGTAGCGAAGAGGTCTGGGCCAACGGTGGTGAAGTGATGGTGCTCAACTTTGAGGACGGATGTTCAACCACCAACATCATCAGGAAGATCCAGAAAGACAGTCAGTAAAAAAACGGGCCAGTTGGCCCGTTTTTTTCATGTCGCGTGGCGGCTGCGCCGGGATCATGTAGGCCCGGTAAGCGAAGCGCCACCGGGCACAACAGGCCGCACTTATGCCTGATCATCCACCGGTGGAATCGCCGGTGCCGGCTTCACTTCTTCCGGTGCATGACGGTTTTCCAGCTCGCTCAGACGCTGTTCCAGCAGCGCCAGCTTCTCGCGGGTGCGCAGCAGAACCTGCGTCTGCACGTCGAACTCTTCGCGGCTAACTAAATCAAGGCGAACCAACTGCGCCTGCAGCGTCTGGCGGATTTTCTTCTCAACGTCATCACCAAATTCACGAATGCCTTTTGGCATGGATTCATGAACCTGACGCGCAATTTGCTCAATTTTCTTTGGGTCAATCATTGTCGTTTCCCTTGATGGAAAGGTGTCAGTGTCCATTGTAGCGCGTCATGCCCGGGGTAAACAAAATTGTTTGATGCTTATGCATTGCCCAGCATAATCAATAGCGTTATAGTTATCTCGCTTATTCTCAGGGCGGGGCGAAATTCCCCACCGGCGGTAAATCAGCTTCACGCTGAAAGCCCGCGAGCGCTTTGGGTGACTACTCAAAGGTCAGCAGATCCGGTGTAATTCCGGGGCCGACGGTTAGAGTCCGGATGGGAGAGAGTAACGATCCAGTCGGGCATGGGCCCGCTCACGTTATCTTTTTGCCGCTTGTTCGGCGCTCCTAAGACTGCCCTGATTCTGGTAACCATAATGTTAATGAGGTTTTTTTACCATGAATCAGACGCTACTTTCCTCTTTTGGCACTTCAATTCAACGTGTTGAACATGCACTGGATGCACTGCGCGAAGGCCGCGGTGTGATGGTGCTTGACGATGAAAACCGTGAAAACGAAGGCGACATGATTTTCGCTGCCGAAAACATGACCGTTGAGCAGATGGCGCTGACCATCCGTCACGGTAGCGGCATCGTATGCCTGTGTATCAACGAAGAACGCCGCCAGCAGCTTGATCTGCCAATGATGGTTGAAAACAACACCAGCGCCTTCGGGACCGGTTTTACCGTGACCATTGAAGCTGCACATGGCGTAACCACTGGTGTGTCGGCGGCTGACCGTTTGACCACCGTGCGTGCAGCCATTGCGGATGGGGCGAAACCCTCCGATCTGCACCGTCCTGGCCACGTCTTCCCGCTGCGTGCGCAGCCGGGCGGCGTGCTGACCCGCGGTGGTCATACCGAAGCAACTATCGATCTGGTGACCCTAGCAGGCTTTAAACCTGCTGGCGTGCTGTGTGAATTGACCAACGATGATGGCACCATGGCGCGCGCGCCGGAGTGCATTACCTTTGCGCGTCTGCACAACATGCCGGTAGTCACGATTGAAGATCTGGTGGAGTACCGCCAGGCGCACGAGCGCAAAGCCAGCTGAAACCGCTGATGTGAAAAAGCCGGGGAAACCCGGCTTTTTTGTGGCTAGTGGTAGTTAATTTTAAACAGCACCACCGTTTCGAACGGACCTGATTGAATGGCTTTTCCCGCGTCGGGGGAGAGCTCCGCGGTATAGGTTTGTTCATAGTTCAACGTACTCCCGGTGAAATCCGCATACTCTTCGTAGTGGTTGAAGGTATAAGGCTGCGTTCCATTGAGGATACGTAGCTTTAAGCCATTTCCAATCAACAGGGCAGTGTCGTTTTCGGAGAGCGACTCCGTCGTGTAAAACGATGAGTCCATTTTAAAGCCATCTGAACACTGGGCGTCCTGCACTTTCGTGGTTTTAACCGTAAAGGTGCGGTTGCGCGTTTGCTGATTCACGATGTCGCGAGCACTGAAGGTACCGAAATCAATCTCCTGGTTCTCAGGATAAATACTGAAGGTTGCGCCGCAGTCGAGGACGGTAATGTTTTCTAACCCGTTAATGTGGTACTTGAGGTTTTTTGCATCGGCCATCTGGTTAACCCCGCCTTTTCCGTCAAACTGCACCACGACGTAGTCCCCCAGCGAACTTTTGTAGCCGTGCGGCGGAACGGCCTTAATACGAACGTAAAGGCGCAGTCGGGCAATGAACGTGCGCGTGGTGTGAATATCATTGGCATTGCCTGAGCATAGTCGGTTCTCCCACCCCATTTGCTTAATTTGTTCCGGGGTGTACATGGTGATGTTGTTATTATCAAGGCACTGGCGGGTATCTACGCCGTTTGGCTGCCCCGTCGCGTCATAATCCATGCCTTCATAGGTGACCCCCAGCTCGTAGTAAGGGTCGGAAGCGGCTGGATAGGGGTTGACCCAGGCATAGACGTCCTCTTTTTCGAAGCTGCCGGCCACATCGTGGTTACAGGTGACCGGGATTTTAATGTCGTCAGATTCCCAGATCTTTTGCCCCACCTGTGCATTGCTGGGGATAGCAAACGGACTGATCGTTTTTGTCTCTTCCACCGGGCCGCCCTGAGCGCCCAGATAGCAATCGAGCGCCAGCGCGGCTTTTAAGGGCAGCAGCGCCAGCAGCATCGCGATCAAAACATTAGTGAGCTTTCGCATCGCTTGTGGCCTTCGCATCCTTAAGTTGGCAGATCGACGTCCCCTGACAGGTCGCGTCAAGCTTTCGCAGTGCGCCGTAATCGTCGATATAACCAATGCTGTAATAGCTGCCGTGATAGCCACCGGTGGTGACAGAGGCGCTGGCAAAGGGTGCCAGCATCAGGCTGTCAAAGCCGGGCAGCATGGTTTTACCATTTTTGCTTAGCCAGGCGAGGGTGAGGTAATAAGGTGTAGGGTTATGAATTGTCAGCCCTTTTGCCGTTGCCGTCACCTCCATGCGCATTTCAGAACGATCGCCTGCTTTTTTCACGATAGCCTTCGGGCGCCAGAACAGCTTGATACGGCTCTGCATGGCGACCTGCATGACGCTGCGATCATCGTCGAGGCTGTCGCTTTTTGGTGGCACTTCGCGCAGGTTGAAGTAGAAGAGCGATTCCCGATCTTTTGGCAGCGCGTTGGTGGCCGCCTGCTTCACGATCCTGACCTGGGATGACGATCCGGGTTCAATGCGCTGGATCGGAGGAAGCGCCATAAAGTGGCTGTCTTCCTTACGACCGTTTTCGTCTTCGATCCAGGAGAGCGCAAGATAGGGGAGCGTTTTGCTCTGGTTATCGACCTTCAGGCTGCTGGCCTTGTCGGTTTCGGGAAAGACGATGCGGGTACGATCCAGATTGATGGCCGCCTGGGTGGCGAATGCTGTACCGATCAACATCAGGCACAGGCTTTTCAGTGGAGTGAGTTTCATCATAATTTACTGACACGGCAGCATAAGCTGCGAAAGGTTAGTGAGGTGTGAAGGTAGCGTGAAGCGACACTGGCTGGCGTCGCCCCAGGTTACCAGGAATTGCTGCTCGGGCTGTACGGCACCCAGCCAGACATGGCCCTCGTCGGCGACGATACCCACGTCTTTACCGCTATCCGCCATCTGGACGCGCGCGCCCAGCGGCGGCATGCCCGATGCGGTTCGCAGGATGCCCAGAACATCATTTCCCGCTCGGGTGGCGATCTGGCGGTAGCCGATGGCCCCTTCTGTCCAGGTCGAGGTCATGACGCGGTTATCCACGTCTACGCCTTCGGGGAGATCGTTCAGGTTGACCTGCACGCTCGACGGTGAGTAGCTGGAGAACGAAGGAAGCACCCCGATCCCGAAGGCGTTGGTCTGGTCCCGCGACATGTTGAGCGGAATATTGCTGATGCCGTCCGTGCTCACCATGACACGCGGTTCGTTGCCGTAGCTGCGGCGGTGCAGGGCCATGCCTTTTGCCGTACCGGTGAAGGACCCATTCCAGCTGGCGCTGAGGGAGCTGTAGTCATTCGCCTTATAACTTCCGGAAACGTTGAGATCGCCGAGCGGGGAGTAGTGCTGGTAGTTTCCGCTGAACTGCGCGCCTGCATCGGTCTGCTGACTTTCGGTACCGGCAGAAACGCCCCAGGTGTTGTTCTTGTCAGAGGTGTCGTACCAAGAGAGGGTCTGGCTCAGGTTGTCGCTGTTGCGCAAGTCATAGCTGAGGCGATGGTCAGGATCCAGCGGCACGCTGAGAGACAGGTAGAACTGATTGTCGTCCTCGCGATCTTCATAGTGGGTTTTGCTGAACGATGCCGAAACGCCAAGGTTTTTCCAGCGGCCCAGATCGAAGTTATACCCCGCGGTCAGGCTGCCCGTATTGGATGGCGCTTCGTCCCACCAGGTCTGTCGGAGCAGGCTAAGGTAGAGATTGAGTGACAGCGCGGGAATGTACTGGCTGGCCGTGATGCTAAACGTCTGTTTTTCCGACTGGCTGTCATTATTTTCACTGTCCAGGAAGCGTGCGTAGCTGAGGAACTGCGGGTCGGAGTAGCGGTAGCTGGCCAGGGTAAGCTGGCTTCCCGTGGTATCAAAGCGTTTGCTGTAGTTGAAGCGATAGCTGTAACCCGTCTGAGAGGGCTTGTTCGGGAGCTGGCTGGTCGCCTGGGTCACATCGAAGGAGAGGGCCCCGATCAGCGCGAGGTTTTGCCCGATGCCCGCTGCGATGGAGCGATAGTTATCGCCATCGGCGAGCGTGCCGCCGTACAGTGAGGTGTTGGAGAACAGGCCCCACGAGAACTCGCCGCTCATAAAGGCACTGTCTTCAAGGGCATGCGATGCATCTTCGCGGGGTTTGCCCACGGCAAGTTTGTAGCGAACCTGGCCCTTGCGCGTCAGGAAGGGCACGGAGGCGGCGGACACCTGAAACGTGCTCACGCGGCCGTCGTCTTCGGTAATTTTAACGTCCAGCGTGCCCTGGACGGATTGGTTCAAATCCTGAATGACAAACGGGCCGGGTGGCACCTTAGTTTGATAAATCACGCGGTCAGCGAGACTCACCGTGACGGTGGCATTAGTTTGCGCAATCCCGGCGATTTGCGGTGCATAGCCGCGAAGAGACCAGGGCAGCATGCGCTCATCGCTGATCAGCGACGCCCCGGTATAGGTAAAGGCATCAAAGATAGCGGACTGAAAGTCTGTCTCACCCAGCGTCAGTTTCGCGCCAAGCGTCGGCAGAGGACGGAACATATAGACGCGTGAGAAGCGGCCGTTATGGGTTGATCCTCCCTCGGCATGCGTTTGATTGTACTGATAATCGCTACGTAGCCGCCATGCACCCAGGTTGGCACCTGCGGTACCGTAGGCGTTCGCGTTATCCGTGCTGCTACCTTCCTGCGGCTGATAATGGCTGGCAAAGAGGTTGTAGTCCAGCAGCACGCCGGCCACGCCGTTGTCCCAGGTGGAGGGGGGCATCCAGTCGTTCGGACGAAATTGCATCATGGCCTGAGGTACGGTGACGTGCAGCGTTTGGGTTGATTGCTCGAAGCGGAATTTAATATTCGCCTGCGGGGTAAAATCCACGCAGCCCTGTTTAAGCGTTAGGGTCTTACGAACAGTGTCCTGAAGGCCAAAGGTGTCTGCCAGTTCTGCGGGAATACAGACTTGGGCTTTGTTATCAACCTCTTTCCAGGTCAGTTCCCAGCCGTTTGCCAGTGGAATATCGTTGATCGCGACGGTGACAAAATAACGTCCTGGCGTAACGGACGTCTCTTCTTTAAAGCGAGAAAGATCAATGCCCGACCGTAAATCTTTATCGATAGCATTAATATTAAATTCAGTGGCAGAGGCGGCGTGCGCAAGCAAGATGGCAGTAATGATGATTATCGATTGTGATTTATTTTTCATCATTCTGTTACTCGAATAAATAAAAAAGCCGACTGGTAAACATCACCAGTCGGTATAACGGATCATGTTTAATCGTTATTTATACATCAGCACATAGTTGGCGTTAGCTTCAACCTGGCCCGCGGTTGCAGTGGTACCTGTCGGCACTTCCATGCGCGCTTTAAAGTGCAGCGTCTGGGTGTCTGAATTAGGCAGCAGATCCACCGTTTTTGCCGAGCCAAGGGTGATGTTTGCTTCGTCGTTGTCCAGCAGACGGACACCGACGTTTTCAGCACCGCTTGCATAGGTGTTGCTCAGAAGGCTGGTATCTGATGCGTAGGTGGCGGTGCTGCTGAACGTCACTTCCACTTTGGTTATTGGCGTCGCCGTCTCATCGTCGGGATCTGACAGAACGCAGTTCTGCAGGTTAATATCTACCGCTACGGGGGTGGACTTCTTGTTTGCATTGATGACGGCGGTGGTCACTTCGCCGAGATCCACCTCTTTATCAACGCTGTCTGGTGCAATGCTGCAAGGCGCGTCAATAACAACGCCTTTAAATTTAATTTTCCCGGAGCCCTGATCGGCGGCAAATGCTGAACCAGAGACAATTGTTGCCATCGCAACGGCTAACAGTGCTTTTTTACCTGCATGCATGAAAATATCCTTTTCCAATGAATTCATACTCTGAATATTAATTTTCAGAAAATTACCATGAGATTATACCTGTGAAAAAAGAGTGAGTGCGATTAATTGCTCTTAAAAATAAATGTAGTCAACATTAAAATATAATCTGAAGTGATCTTTAGTATCGGATTAACAGCGAAAAATGGATTTTTCAGTCGCGTGAAACAAAGGTCATATTAGCGATAATAATGTCTTATTTAAAATTTGACTTTCAGGAAATAAATAAATGTAAAAATACGTGTAAAAAAAAGAGACTATCAGTGAGTACTATTTTTTCATTGAATTTATTAATTTTTAGTATGTTTGCCACCGCCGATGCCTGCTGCCTGGCGCAGAACCAGGCTCAATCCCATCGCTGACATTCATCTTTTCTTATGTTGTTCCGGATGTTCAAATTTCCTGATGATGATCTTCATGCTTATCTGCGTTCATCTGCGCCAGATTGCGCGTAATGTAGCACCATTAAATTAACACCTTCTGTAAGGATATCATCATGACTTCTTCCCGTATGCCCGCCCTGTTTATAGGCCACGGAAGCCCAATGAATGTTCTCGAAGACAACGTCTATACCCGCGCCTGGCGTCAGCTGGGGGAGACGTTGCCGCGGCCGAAAGCGATTGTGGTGGTATCTGCACACTGGTTCACCCGGGGAACGGGCGTGACCGCCATGGAAACGCCAAAAACCATACATGATTTTGGCGGCTTCCCGCAGGCCCTTTATGACACGCACTATCCGGCACCGGGCTCGCCTGCACTGGCAGAACGTCTGGTCGAACTGCTGGCGCCTGTTCCTGTAGCGCTGGATAAAGAGGCCTGGGGTTTTGACCACGGCTCGTGGGGCGTGCTGATTAAAATGTATCCTGATGCGGATATCCCGATGGTGCAGCTCAGCATCGACAGCACCAAACCGGCCGCCTGGCATCTGGAAATGGGGCGTAAGCTGGCGACGCTGCGTGACGAAGGCATCATGCTGGTGGCGAGCGGCAACGTGGTGCATAACCTGCGCACGGCACGCTGGCACGGTGAAAATACGCCGTACCCGTGGGCTACTGCTTTCAACGATTACGTGAAAGCCAATCTGACCTGGCAGGGGCCGGGTGAAGAGCACCCGTTAGTGAACTATCTGGATCACGAAGGCGGTTCGCTCTCTAACCCGACGCCGGAACACTTCCTGCCGCTGCTGTACGTTCTTGGCGCGTGGGATGGTCAGGAGCCGGTGACACTCCCGGTCGATGGTATTGAGATGGGTAGTTTGAGTATGCTGTCGGTGCAGGTAGGGTGAAAACATGCCCGGTGGCGCTACGCTTACCGGGCCTACAAAACCGTAGGCCGGGTCAGGCGAAGCCGCCACCCGGCAGATCTTACTCTACAAAAATATGCGGATAGAACCGTGACAGATCCTGCGTGATCAGCGCGCGATCTTCGCGAATGCCAATCCCGGCGGGCTGGTCGTTAATCAGCCAGCTGCCAATCAGCGTATAGCTGTCGCCAAACTTCGGCAGTTGATAGAATGCCTGGACGATCATCCCTTCTTCGCCGTACGGTCCTTCAACCGCTTCCACCGTTTTGCCGTTTTCGATAATCGACACGTTCGCGCCTTCGCGGGAGAAAATCGGCTTAACGACGTATTTCTCCATCGGCGGGAAATCATCTTCTGCAAAATACGCTGGCAGCAGGTTTGGGTGGTTCGGGAACATTTCCCACAGCATCGGCAGCAGAGCTTTGTTAGAGATAATGCTTTTCCATGCCGGCTCCAGCCAGCGCACGCCCGCATCTTCCAGCTTGGTGGAGAACATTTCGCGCAGCATGTATTCCCACGGATAGAGCTTGAAGAGGTTGCTGATCACCTGATCCTGCATATCCGTAAACTGACCTTTTTCTCCCAAACCGATATCTTCGATATAAAGGAATTCAGTCGCCACGTCGGCTTCGGCGGCACAGTCCTGCAGATACTGCACCGTTCCACGGTCTTCTTCCGTGTCGCGGCAGCAGGCGAGGTGCAGCAGGTTGAAGCCAAACTGCTCGCGCAGCTCGGCGAAACGCGCGATAAGCTTCTCCTGCAGGCTGTTGAACTGGTCGCTGCCTGCCGGCAGGTTTCCGGCGTTCATCTGATCTTCCAGCCAAATCCACTGGAAGAATGCCGCCTCGTACAGAGAGGTTGGCGTATCCGCGTTGTTTTCCAGAAGCTTAGGCTCGCCCACGCCGTCCCATGCCAGATCGAGGCGAGAGTAGAGCGAAGGCTGATTCGTTTTCCATGACTGACGGACAAAGCTCCAGGTGTGCTTTGGAATGCGGAATTTGGTCATCAGCTCGTCGCTGTCGATGACTTTCTCCACCACTTTCAGGCACATCTGGTGCAGTTCTGCGGTCACGTCTTCAAGCTTTTCCACCTGAGCGAGCGTGAGCTTGTAGTAAGCATCTTCACACCAGTACGGTTCCCCGTACATGGTGTGGAAGTTAAACCCGTACTCGGTCGCTTTTTCGCGCCAGTCCGGGCGTTCGGTAATACTGACTCGTTCCATGATCAGCCGCCCATTGAGCGACTAGAGGTGCCTGACGCACTGCGCTGCATGCTGGTCTGTTTCGCCACAGACTCACCAAACCCACCGCGAGTGATGGTGTTGGTGGTCGCAGGTTTCGGCGCCATTGCGGTTTTCGGAACGGTCACGGTACGGCCCGGGGTTGCTGCGCCGTAGCCTTTGCCGCTGGCATCGGTATATTGACCATAGGCCGGGCTGGCCGGGTTTTTCGAGCTAAACAGCGGCTGCTGCTGGTAACCCGCGCCGCCACCCATCAGGCGGCCCATCATGTAACCTGCCATTAATGGCATCCAGAAGCTGCCGCTGGACTGCGCCTGCGCCTGATTTTCCGGCGCCATACCTGCCTGAGCTGGCGTCTGCTGGCACTGGCCTTCACCAAACTCCGCCACACAGTCTTCACGTGAGGCATACTTCGGCGCAGTGCGTTCCGCTTCTTTCAGCGCGTTGGTGTACGCCGTCTTACATTCTGCGGCCTGACCGGTTGCAGCGGAACAGTCATCTGCGTTTTGATACAGCGAAACCGTTTCGTCGTTTTTCTCACAGCCTGCCAGCATAAAGACAGCCGTAACCGCCAGCGCAACGGGAGTGAGGTGGCGCGCATTCCAGCTTTTGCGGAACGACGCGTGATTAATCGTTTTTGTCCGTTTCATATTTGTCTTCCAGGACCCAGTGGTAATAACGCTCAGGATAGAGGATGAGTGGTTGAAAATGAAGCGAAGAGAGGCGGAATCAGGGGGATCTTTACGTTGGCTTACGTTCGGGTGTGATTTTGCGCCGGGTGGCGCTTCGCTTACCCGGCCTACGATTAAGTAGGCCCGATAAGCGAAGCGCCATCGGGCAATGCTTAATGACGGAACGGGTTAGAACCGCTGCTTGCGGGGGCCGTGCTACGCGCGGCGGCTGGCTGTGCCGCAGGGGTGCTACCGTTAGCGTTGAAGTTATCAACGGCGGCAACCTGATCCGGGTTCTCAGGCGCGACGCTTTCTGGCGACGTTGAAACCGGTTTGCCCAACGTGCTGTTCAGCATCTGCAGATCCTGCTCGTTCAGCGTACCCAGAGCCTGTTTGATGTTCAGCTGGTTAATCAGGTACTGGTAACGTGCGCTGGAGAGCTGCTGTTTCGCGTTGTACAACGTGGTGGTCGCGTCGAGCACGTCAACAATCGTACGTGTACCCACGGAGTAACCGGCTTCCATCGCGTCCAGGGAGCTCTGTGCAGACACCACGGCCTGTTTATAGGCATTGATGCTGCTGATAGAGGCGTTCACGTTGTTGAAGGAAGAGCGAACGGTCTGCACCACGTTGCGGTGCGCGCTTTCCAGCTGCTCGCTCGCGCCAACAAAGTTGTACTGCGCCTGTTTCACCTGCGAGTTAACCTGACCACCCTGGTACAGCGGCAGGGAGAAGCTCAGGCCCACTTTGTTCTGGCCCATATTGCTGTCGTCATACTGTGACGTATTGGTTTTAGAGCCGCTGTAGCTGGTATCAGAGACGCCGGTAGACGCGCTCAGGCTCAGGGTTGGCAGGTGGCCGTCCTGCGCCTGACGAATTTGCTCGCGGGCCAGATCCTGGCTCAGACGCGCCTGCAGCAAGCTCAGGTTGCGGTTTTCCGCCTCTTTCAGCAGCGCGTTAACCGCCTGCGGTTTATCCGTCTTAAAGCTGTCCACGTTCAGAGAGGCCAGCTCAGGATAGTAGTTGCCGGTGACCTGACGCAGCGCTTCGAGCGCGTTGTCGAGGTTATTACGCGCGGTCACTTCGTTAGCCAGCACGGTGTCGTACTGTGAACGGGCGTTCTGTACGTCGGTGATCGCTACCAGACCCACGTTGAAGCGCTGGGTGGTTTGATCCAACTGACGGTAAATCGCCTGTTTCTGCGCTTCAGTGTAGGAGAGCGCGTCGATGGCGCTCAGCACGTTGAAATACGCGGTGGCCGTGTTCAGGATCAGCGTCTGCTGATCGGTCTGATAGGTGACGTCCTGAATACCCGCGCTCTTTTCCTGCAGGGTCAGGGCACGCCATTTGGACATATCAAACAGCGTCTGTGTTAATTGCAGTGAGGCGCTGGTAGCATTGGAGTTAACGCCGTTAGCGTCGCGGAAACCGTTGCTGTAGGTATAATCTGCACCTAAACCTAACTGCGGCAGCAGTGGGCTACGCGCTTCGTTAATCTTTTCAAACGCAGCATCACGATCGGCCGCTGATTTACGTAAATCAGGGTTGCCCAGACGTGCCTGCTGGTAGACCTGTAACAGGTTTTCCGCCTGGCTCATTGCACTGAAGCCCGTCAGGCTCAGGCCGATAAGGATGGGGAGCAATTTCTTCATTTGCATTCCTTGTTGTGAAGCAGTATTAGCGCTGATCTAATTAAAAAATAATTGCCGATTCTAACAGAATCATCCACACCAAAAGGTTGGCGTTACGTGCCATCTGGCGGTAATTTGCACCAATCTACCATATAGCCTTACAAACGGCAGCCAAACAGCCTTGAAATTCACAATTTCATCACCATTGCTACCAGGACTCGACTCATGCAAAAACCAGAAAAGTTGCCCGTGACATTCGCCAAAAACGATGTAGAAATTATTGCACGAGAAACGCTTTATAGCGGTTTTTTTTCAATGGATCTTTACCGTTTCAGGCATCGCCTGTTTAACGGTGAAATGAGCGGCGAAATCAGACGCGAAATTTTTGAGCGCGGGCATGCGGCTGTCTTGCTACCCTTTGACCCAGTGCGTGACGAAGTTGTGCTGGTGGAGCAGATCCGCATCGCCGCGTATGACGTCAGTGAGAGCCCGTGGCTGCTGGAGATGGTGGCCGGGATGATCGAAGAGGGCGAGACGGTTGAAGACGTCGCCCGCCGCGAGGCGCTGGAAGAGGCCGGGCTGGTGGTTGGTCGTACAAAACCGGTGTTGAGTTATCTGGCGAGCCCGGGGGGCACCAGCGAGCGCTTGTCCATCATGGTGGGCGAAGTGGACGCCACGACGGCGGAAGGGATCCACGGTCTGGCTGATGAAAACGAAGATATTCGGGTTCATGTGGTGAGCCGGGAACAGGCTTATCAGTGGGTAGAAGAGGGGAAAATCGACAACGCAGCGTCTGTCATTGCCCTGCAATGGCTGCAACTGCATTATCAGACATTACGAAACGAGTGGAAAAAATGAAGCGCTATACACCTGACTTCCCAGAAATGATGCGCCTGTGCGAAACCAATTTCGCACAATTGCGCCGCCTGCTGCCGAGAAATGACGCACCCGGCGAAACGGTAAGCTATCAGGTGAGCAATGCGCAGTATCGGTTAACGATAACAGAATCAACGCGCTACACTACGCTGGTCGAAATTGAACAAACGGCGCCCAGCATTAGCTACTGGAGCCTGCCGTCAATGACGGTGCGCCTCTATCATGATGCGATGGTCGCTGAAGTGTGTTCGAGTCAGCAGATCTTTCGCTTCAAGGCGCGGTATGATTACCCGAATAAAAAGTTGCATCAACGCGACGAAAAGCATCAAATTAACCAGTTTTTAGCCGACTGGCTAAGATATTGTTTAGCACATGGAGCAATGGCGATTCCGGTTTGTTAGCGTCATAAACCTACCTAAGGACACCATTTGGAAAGCCTGTTGAACCTGACTGTTGCTGGTGGGGCGCCAGTCAGGATATTACAAATCACCGATACCCACCTTTTTGCCGAAAAGCATGAGACGCTGCTCGGGGTGAATACCTGGGAGAGCTATCAGGCAGTACTTAGCGCCATTCACGCTGAACATCGCGACTGCGATCTGATAGTTGCAACAGGCGATCTGGCGCAGGACCAATCCTCCGCGGCCTACCAGCATTTTGCTGAAGGCATCGCGAGCTTTAGCGTGCCTTGCGTCTGGCTGCCGGGAAACCACGATTTCCAGCCCGCGATGTACAGCTCGCTCCAGGACGCGGGGATTTCTCCGGCGAAGTGTGTTTTTGCGGGTGAAAAGTGGCAGATCCTGCTGCTGGACAGCCAGGTATTTGGCGTCCCGCACGGTGAGTTAAGCGAGTTTCAACTCGACTGGCTGGAGACCAAACTGGCTGCCGAATCTGAACGTCATACCCTGCTGTTGCTGCATCATCATCCGCTCCCGGCGGGCTGCAGCTGGCTCGATCAACACAGCCTGCGTAACTCCGCCGAGCTGGATCGCGTGCTGACGAAGTTCCCCCGCGTGAAACATCTGCTGTGCGGACACATTCATCAGGAACAGGATCTCGACTGGAACGGGCGCCGCATGCTGGCGACGCCGTCGACCTGCGTGCAGTTTAAACCGCACTGTGCCAACTTTACGCTGGATACTATCGCGCCAGGCTGGCGCTGGCTGGAACTGCATGCCGACGGCACGCTGACCACGGAAGTCTGCCGTCTGGCAGGCGCGCAATTCCGACCAGATACCGCTTCAGAAGGCTATTGATGTCTACTCTCCTTTATCTGCACGGATTCAACAGCTCGCCGCGCTCCGCAAAAGCGACACAGTTTCGCCAGTGGCTGAGCGAGCATCACCCCCATGTTGAGATGATTATCCCGCAGCTGCCGCCTTATCCGGCGGAGGCGGCGGAAATGCTCGAATCCATCGTGCTTGAACACGGCGGTGAATCGTTTGGTGTGGTCGGCTCATCGCTGGGCGGGTACTACGCCACCTGGCTCTCGCAATGCTTTATGCTGCCGGCCGTTGTGGTGAATCCGGCGGTACGGCCATTTGAGCTGCTGAGGGACTTTCTTGGTGAAAACGAGAACCCCTACACCGGGCAGCAATATGTGCTAGAGTCACGCCATATTTACGATCTCAAAGTTATGCAGGTCGACCCGCTTGAAGCGCCGGATCTCATCTGGCTGCTGCAACAGACGGGTGATGAAGTGCTGGATTACCGCCAGGCAGTGGCGTATTACGCATCCTGCCGCCAGACTATAGAAGAAGGCGGAAACCATGCTTTCACGGGCTTTGAGAATCATTTCACCCAGATTGTCGATTTTCTTGGACTGCACAGCCACTGACAATCAATGCGAATTGCTAGTTTAAATCATGACGCAAACCTATAACGCTGATGCCATTGAGGTCCTCACCGGGCTTGAGCCGGTTCGCCGCCGCCCGGGGATGTACACCGATACAACGCGCCCAAACCATCTGGGCCAGGAAGTTATTGATAACAGTGTGGACGAAGCGCTGGCGGGCCATGCCAAACGCGTTGACGTCATCCTGCATGCCGATCAGTCGCTGGAAGTTATCGACGACGGGCGCGGCATGCCGGTGGACATCCACCCGGAAGAGGGGGTGCCTGCCGTTGAGCTGATCCTGTGTCGTCTGCACGCGGGCGGTAAGTTCTCCAACAAAAACTACCAGTTCTCCGGCGGTTTGCACGGCGTGGGGATCTCCGTGGTTAACGCCCTGTCCAAACGGGTGGAAGTGAACGTCCGTCGCGACGGTCAGGTCTATAACATCGCGTTTGAAAACGGCGAAAAGGTGCAGGATTTGCAGGTTGTCGGCACGTGCGGCAAACGCAACACCGGTACCAGCGTCCACTTCTGGCCAGACGAAAGCTTCTTCGACAGCCCGCGTTTTTCCGTTTCTCGCCTGACGCACCTGCTGAAAGCGAAAGCGGTGCTGTGTCCGGGCGTAGAAATCACCTTTACCGATCACGTCAACAACACCGAGCAGACCTGGTGCTACGCCGATGGTCTTAATGACTATCTGTGCGAAGCGGTAAACGGCCTGCCGACGCTGCCGGAAAAACCGTTCGTCGGTAACTTTAGCGGTGACACCGAAGCGGTGGACTGGGCGCTGCTGTGGCTGCCGGAAGGCGGCGAGCTGCTGACGGAAAGCTACGTCAACCTGATTCCAACCATGCTTGGCGGTACGCACGTCAACGGCCTGCGTCAGGGCCTGCTGGATGCGATGCGCGAGTTCTGCGAATACCGCAACATTCTGCCGCGCGGCGTGAAGCTGTCGGCGGAAGATATCTGGGATCGCTGCGCCTACGTGCTCTCCGTGAAGATGCAGGATCCGCAGTTTGCCGGCCAGACCAAAGAGCGTCTGTCGTCACGTCAGTGTGCGGCGTTCGTCTCCGGCGTGGTGAAAGATGCCTTTACCCTGTGGCTGAACCAGAACGTTCAGGCGGCAGAGATGCTGGCTGAAATGGCGATTTCCAGCGCCCAGCGCCGTCTGCGTGCGGCGAAGAAAGTGGTACGTAAAAAGCTGACCAGCGGCCCTGCGCTGCCGGGCAAGCTGGCGGACTGTACCGCACAGGACCTCAACCGTACCGAGCTGTTCCTCGTGGAAGGGGACTCGGCGGGCGGGTCGGCCAAGCAGGCGCGCGATCGTGAATATCAGGCGATCATGCCGCTTAAGGGTAAGATCCTGAACACCTGGGAAGTCTCTTCAGATGAAGTGCTGGCTTCGCAGGAAGTGCATGATATTTCCGTAGCGATCGGTATCGATCCTGACAGCGACGATCTGAGCCAGCTTCGTTACGGCAAGATCTGTATCCTCGCGGATGCGGACTCCGATGGTCTGCACATTGCCACGCTGCTGTGCGCGCTGTTCGTGAAGCACTTCCGCACGCTGGTGAAAAACGGTCACGTCCACGTGGCGCTGCCGCCGCTGTACCGTATCGACCTCGGCAAAGAGGTTTATTACGCGCTGACGGAAGAAGAGAAGGCGGGCGTGCTGGAACAGCTGAAGCGTAAGAAGGGCAAGCCTAACGTCCAGCGCTTTAAAGGGCTGGGTGAGATGAACCCAATGCAGCTGCGTGAAACGACGCTGGATCCGAATACGCGCCGTCTGGTGCAGCTGACCATCAGCGACGAAGACGAACAGCAAACGAATGCCATGATGGATATGCTCCTTGCCAAGAAACGTTCGGAAGACCGACGTAACTGGCTGCAGGAGAAGGGTGATATGGCGGATATTGAGGCCTGATGCCCACACCCTAACCCTCTACCACAGGGAGAGGGAATGGATCGTAGGCCCGGTAAGCGTGAGCGCCAACGGGCTTTTTTACATCAAAACTCCATCTTCACCGTAAACTGCACTTCACGCGGATCGCCGATTTGGTTGCCCAGATTATTGGTCGCGATAGATGACGTGTAGTAGGTCTTATTAAACAGGTTCTTCACGTTGACCTGCAGCGTCACCGGATACTGCAGCTTCATCCTGTACGCCGCAAACGCATCCGCCACGAAATAGCCCGGCAGATAATAATCCGCACCGTTGGTCGCTGAGCGACGGCTCACGCCATGTCCGCCGCCGCCGAGGGTCAGCGTATTCCCGGCAAACGCATTATGAATATCGTAGGTCAGGAACAGGGACCCGGTATGGCGCGGTACGTTTGGCAGCGGTTTACCCGCATAGTCCGGGTCTTCCAGCACTTTCGCGTCGGTATAGCCGTAGCTGGCGATAATGTTGGTGTTCTCCGTCAGCGACCCGGCGAGATCCACCTCTACGCCCTGAGAACGCACGCGGCCCGCGGTTTTGGCGATGGTTTCGCCTCCGATGCTTTCGGTATACAGCACGTTGCGTTTGTGAATATCAAACAGCGCGATGTTGGCAGTAACCCCGTCGAACAGGTCGAACTTTGCGCCCACTTCGTAGGCATTCGACGTTTCCGGCGGCAGGTCGCCAATATAGCTCGCTATGGACGACTGCGGCATAAACGTCTGGGAGTAGTTAGCAAACAGCGAAACGGACGGCGTGAGTTTGTAAACCAGCCCCAGCTTTGGCGTCCACTGTTCGTCGCGACTGTCGGTGTTAACGTTGAAAGGACGGCCTTTACCGGCGTACTGGGTGTAATACTGATAGCGCATCCCGGCGACGGCGATCCATTTATCGGTCAGGTACAGGGCATCCTGCGCGTAGGCAGAGTAACTCTCCTGCTTCAGCGTCTGGTCGCTGTCAGCGGCGGAGACGGTTGTACACTTGTCGAGTTTGCCGTAAACCGGATGGTAAATATTGAATCCTTTGACGTTCTTACAGCGCATCATGTCCGTACGCAGCAGATCGTAATTTTCATACGACACGCCGGTCAGGATCTCATTGTAAAAGCCCGCGATATCCACGTTGCCCTGCAAATCCGCGCGGGTGCTGTGCATGCGCTGGGTTGAGCCCTGGGTCGCATCCACGCGACGGGTCAGGTTACCGGTTTTGGCATCGTAGGCCATTACGCGGGCCTGGTTATCGCTGTATTTATCCTGGCTGTAGCTGTAGTCGAACTTCGCGGTCCACTGGCTATTAAGGCGGTATTCCGCGTTAAGCTGAGCGAGATCGGACTGCCCGTCAGTGATGTTAAACGGCTCGTCAAAACGGGTATTGCGATCGACGTTCACCGGCTGTTTGGTGTTGAGGTCGAAGATCGTGCCGCGATCGAACGGCGTTTTATAGTCGCGGTGGGAATAGAGCACGGTCACCGTGGCATCATCGCCAAACCAGGTCAGGGAGGGGGCGATAAAGGTGCTGCGTTCGTTACCGAAATTGCGCCAGTAGTCCTCGTCCTGGTACTCCCCCGTCAGGCGGTACGCCATACGGGTCCCGTCAATCGGGCCGGTCACGTCAACCTGTCCGGTGCCGCCGCCAAAGCTGGAGGAGGTGGCAGAAATTGCGCCGCCGAAGGTTTTCTCCGGGCGCTTAGTGACGACATTAATCAGGCCGCCCGGATCGAGAATGCCATAAAGCGTTGAGGCCGGGCCTTTCAGCACCTCCACGCGTTCGGTAGCGGCGTTGAAGCTACGCGGCAGGACGGTACGCAGACCGTTGGTCATGATCGAGCCGTCGCGGTTCGCGCCAAATCCACGGCGCACAAAGGCATCCTGCGTACCGCCCAGGGTGTTGGTCTGAACCACGTTGCTGACGTTATACAGCGCTTCATCGAGCGTGGTAGCGTGCTGATCCGCAAGCACTTTATCGCTGACGGTATTCACTACCTGCGGGATATCCAGCATGGGCATGGTGGTCAGCGTCGCGGTGGAGGTGTTCAGCGGCTGGTAGCCGTTGGTGGCCTCCGCCACGGCAGTGGGATCGGCGATAACGGTAAGTGTTTCGCCGTCTTTAGCCGTATTAGCGTCTGCGGCCTGTACCAGCGGTGCGATAAACAGCAGAGAAAAGAGCGCGCGCCCTTTTACCCCAGAGAGTGAAGGTGTGAACGTAGCCATTACATCTGTTATCCCGAAATATCCGTGAATCACCTTCACGGAAGAATGTGTGAGTCATTGCCCTTAATGGTCTGCTCGTTAGCCAGAACCGGCATCGAACATGTAATTGAGAATCATTCAACCATGCAGAAATGTAGTAGTAAATGAAAAAAGGTAAAAATTGGCTACACAGGCGAAACGTGACGGAAATACAAAGGGTTAACCATTTAATTGATTGAAAAATAGATACTTATTTGAGTTTTGTGTCGCGTGTAAATGCCCCGTTACCCCTGGTTTTTTAAGGGTATTTCTTCACTTGACTACTACATGACGCGGCGGCAAACTCTCAAAAGAGAATGATTTTTATTTATATTTATTGCTGTTTTTCATTACGTTGGCATTCACGTGGCTCACAACACCCAAAAACCGGGACTGGTT
Source organism: Enterobacter cloacae complex sp. IR5458 (assembly GCF_049238025.1). NCBI lineage: Bacteria > Pseudomonadati > Pseudomonadota > Gammaproteobacteria > Enterobacterales > Enterobacteriaceae > Enterobacter > Enterobacter cloacae complex sp. IR5458. Next base: position 83,320 of record NZ_JBMKIF010000014.1, on the reverse strand, counting down.
CTGGAGAATCTTTCTGCCGGTTACCAGAAAAAAATCATCGTTGATGATATCTCCCTTGCGATTCCGCAGCAGAAAATAACCGTTCTGGTGGGCGCGAACGGCTGCGGAAAATCGACGCTGCTGAGTACGATTGCGCGCTTACTCCAGCCGCTGGGCGGCGCGGCCGTTCTCGACGGCAAGGCAATCCACGCGCAGCCGACAAAAGCGGTCGCCCGCCAGCTTGGCATCCTGCCGCAGTCGCCGCTGCTGCCGGAAGGGTTAACCGTTTTCGAGCTGGTCTCGCGCGGGCGTTTCCCGTGGCAGAATTTTATGCGCCAGTGGAGCGATGAAGACGAGCGGGCGGTGGAAGAGGCGCTGCGCCTGACCGGCACGGCGGAGTTTGCCCATATGCCCGTCGAAAGCCTGTCCGGCGGCCAGCGTCAGCGCTGCTGGATCGCCATGGCGCTGGCGCAGCAGACGCCGTATATCCTGCTGGATGAACCGACCACCTTCCTCGATCTCCGTTACCAGGTGGAGATCCTGGAGCTGCTGCATACGCTGACGCGCGCGCATGGACGTACCGTGGTAGTGGTGCTGCACGACCTTAACTTCGCCGTGAATTATGGTGATTCACTGGTCTTTTTACGCCAGGGAAAAGTGGAGGGCGTATTACATGAGGGCGACGTCTGCACGCCGGCGTTGATTAAAGCGGTATTTGATGTCGACGTGCATATGTCCATCAATCCGCTGACCGGCAAACCGTTCTTTATGCCGTTCCGCCAGGTCACGGAACAGCCATGATGCGCACCTCTCTGGCTTTCCTGCTTTTCACCTTGCTGCTGGCGATGGGCGCGATTGCGCATCTGGGTATCGGTGCGCGTTTTATCGCCCCGAAGACGGTGGTGGAGGCCTTCTTCCATTTCGACCCGCGTAATTTCGACCATAACATCATTATCAAACTGCGGCTGCTGCGTCTCTGCGGCGCGATGGTAACAGGTGCTGCCCTCGGCGTCGCGGGCGTGCTGCTGCAATCCGTGATCCGCAACCCGCTCGGCGAACCGCATATTCTGGGGCTCAATGCCGGGGCGGCACTGGCGGTGGTACTGACGAGCGCGCTTGGGCTCACGCTGCCGTTTGGACGCCCGCTGATTGCCGCCGCTGGCGCCGCTGCGCTGTTTCTGCTGGTACTGATGTTCTCCTCGTCCGGCCGCGCCGGACTCACACCGATGAAGGTGACCCTGTGCGGCGTGGCGATGTCGGCGTTTGCCGCGTCGATTACCGCCACGGTGCTCATACTGGATGAACAGACGCTGCTCGCCATGCGGACCTGGCTGGCGGGAGATTTAGCAGGGCTTAGCGGTGAAACGATCGCCGCTGCCCTGTGGGTGGCGGCCATGGGGTTTGTGCTGGCGCTCGGGTTATCGCCCTCGCTCAATATGCTGGCGATGGGCGACAGGATGGCGCAGGGGCTGGGCGTGTCGCTGCTGAAAACCCGCCTGCTCGCTCTGCTTTCTATCGCGCTGCTCTGCGGGGCGGCGGTCTCCCTCGCCGGGCCGATTGGCTTTATCGGCCTTGTGGTGCCGCAGCTCATTCGCCGTGTGGTGTCGGTCGATCTGCGCGTGATGGTGCCGCTCTCTGCCTTGTGCGGGGCACTGGTTCTGCTGCTGGCGGACATTGCCGCCCGCACGCTGTTTACGCCCTGGGAGCTGGCAACCGGCATCATGACTGCCCTGGTCGGCGCGCCCGTCTTTATCTTCATGGCTGCAAGGATGTTCAAATGAACCGGGCTGGATTGCGCGCGTTACGCGTGGGGGCTTTCTCGGCGCTGGTTCGTCCAAAAGCGCTGGCGTGCCTGGCCGTGCTGACACTGGCAGCCTGCGTGCTAACCGCTTTTGGCCTGACGCACGGCTCGCTTCCCGTCCCCGCATCCGCCATTGGGCGGGCGCTGTTTTATCCCGAAAGCCTGACCCCAGAGACGCACTACATCGTGATGGATATCCGTCTGCCGCGCCTGCTGATGGCGGTACTGTGCGGCGCGATGCTCGGCATGGCTGGCGCAGCAATGCAGTCCATTACCCGCAATGGCCTGGCGGACCCGGGGCTTATCGGCGTGAAAGAGGGCTGTAGCGCGGCGGTACTGCTGCTGATTTTTCAGTTTCCGGCGCTGGGACTAGGCTGGCGGCCGCTGGTCGGCATAGCCGGAGGCCTACTCACTGCGCTGCTGGTGGTGGCCCTGGCGCGTGATATTTCGCGTCCACGATTCATTCTGATCGGCATCGGCGTTTCATGGGCCTTCGCCGCGGCAATGGGCGTCTTTATGACCACGGCGGACGTGCGCGACGTGCAGACGGCGATGCTATGGCTGGCGGGAAGCCTGCACGCGGCAAACTGGACGCTGGTCAGCATTGCGGCGGCCTGGTCGCTTCCGGCATTTGCGCTGCTGTTATTAACCGCCCGCGCTGCCGACGTGGCGCTGCTCGGCAACCACGCGGCGGCGGGGCTGGGGGTGCGCACGAACCGACTGGCGCTGCTGCGCGTTCTCGCCCCGGTGGTGCTGACGGCGGCCTGCGTCTCCTGCGTGGGCAGTATTGGTTTTGTCGGGCTTATTGCGCCACATATGGCGCGCCTGCTGCTGCGCGGCGGGCAAACCGCGTTCCTGACGGGAAGCGCCGTGCTGGGGGCGCTGCTGGTGCTGCTGGCGGATAACGTCGGGCGGCTGGCATTCCTCCCGCTGCAGCTGCCTGCGGGCATTGTGATTTCACTGATTGGTGGACCCTTTTTCCTGCTGCTGCTCTGGCAGCGTCGGGACAGATTTTAGGAGACGATGATGCGCGTACTGTTTGCGATGCTGTTGCTGGTGGGCTTTGCGGTGAGTGCGGCCGAGCCGACCCAGACGTTTACGGACGATCTGAACCGGAAAGTGGTGGTACCGGTACATCCGAAACGGATCGTCTCGTTACACGATCTGGATATCACCATTCCACTGATTGAGCTTGGCGTACCGCCCGTGGCGAGCCATGGCCGCACGCGACCGGACGGTAGCCACTTTCTGCGGTCCAGCGGCATGTTGACCGGCGTCGACTTCGATAATTCCGACATCAAATTTATCGGCACTGCCGATATCGACATTGAGGCCATCGCCGCGGCAAAACCGGACCTGATCATTACCGAGCCGACCCGCAACACGCCGGTAGAGCAGCTGGAAAAGATTGCCCCGACGGTGAGTATCGATCATCTCGATGGCGGCGCGCCGGAGATCTACCGCAAACTGGCGCAGCTGACGGGCACGCAGGCGCGGCTCAAGGTTCTTGAACGCCGTTATCAGGAACAAATCAAGGCGCTGAAGGCGACTATCGACACACGCAAAATCAGCGTGTCGGTGATTCAGGCTAATCAGGGGAAAATCAACGCCATGCACAGCTACCATTCGCTGGGGCGCGTCCTGCGTGATGCCGGGTTTACCTTCCCGCCGCTGATTGAGTCCATCCCGGAGGGCGGACGGATTGACGTCAGTGCTGAACGGCTGCCGGAGCTGGATGCTGATTTCGTTTTCGCTACCTGGCGCGGGGATACGGGCGGCAAACCGCAGGATGAGCTGGCAGCAATGGATGCGGTCATGCCCGGCTGGTGTCAGTTCCTGAATGCCTGCCGAACCGGCCACTACGTACTGATCTCGCGCGAAGAGGCCATCTCGAACTCGTTCGCCTCGTTAGGGCTCATGGCCGCGCAGGTGCAGTCGCAGATTGCCGGACGTCCTTTGCCGGAGGCGTCACGATGAGCCGAAAAGTCGATGTTTTCGGCGACCGCCTCCGCTCGCGGGCGCACCAGCTTACGCCGCGGCTGCTGCTGGTGGCGCGCTATATCAATGAAAATCGTGAAGCGGTGATGGAACAGACGGCGATGGAGATCGCGACGCTGCTTAAAACGTCGGATGCAACCGTCGTCCGCGCCATCCAGGCACTCGGTTTTGGTGGATTGCGCGATCTCAAGCAGACGCTGGAGCAGTGGTTTGGTCCGGTGGTGACCTCCAGCGAAAAGATCTCCACCACGGTGAATACGCTTACCAGCGACGTCAATGCGAGCATTGATTTCGTGCTGGAGGGGCACCAGCATACCTGTAACGTCTTGTCTGAACCCCACAACCGCCTCGCGATGGCGCAGGCGGTCTCACTGCTGGCTCAGGCGAGGCAGGTTGCCCTATTTGGTATTGGCGCGTCCGGGATTCTGGCCGAATACACCGCCAGATTGTTCAGCCGGATGGGACTCCCCGCCATGCCGCTCAACCGTACCGGGATAGGGCTTGCGGAACAGTTGATTGGGCTCCAGCGCGGCGATGTGCTGATCATGATGGCGCAAAAATCTGCGCATCGGGAAGGACAAACCACGCTGCGCGAAGCGAAACGCCTGGGGATCCCCACCGTTTTGCTGACCAATGCCACCGACTCGCAATTTAGTAAAGAGGCCAGCGTGGTGATCCACGTCCCGCGTGGCGGAGAGAAGGGTAAAATCCCGCTTCATGGCACGGTGCTGCTGTGTCTGGAGATGATTGTTTTATCCGTTGCCTCCACCGAGCCGCAGCGCACCATTAAGTCGATGAAGCGTATCAATGAGTTGCATCGTGGGTTAAAGCCGGGGAAGAAAAGCGGTTAAAAACAGTCGGGGGCCCCCCCCGACTCGTGGATCACGCTTTAGGAATACGCAGCGTCTGGCCCGGGTAGATTTTATCCGGGCTGGAGAGCATCGGGCGATTGGCCTCGAAAATCTTGTTGTACTGGTGGGCATCGCCGTACACGGTTTTGGAGATGGCGCTCAGGGTATCGCCGGATTTTACCGTGTAGTAGGTGGCTTCATCTTTGGCATCGGTCGCGGTGATATTGTTCTCCACCTCGCTGACGCCCGCGATGTTCCCGACGGCGACCTGGATTTTCTCTTTCTGCTCCTGGGTTAGCCCGTCGCCCGTTACGCTGGCTTTGCCGTCGGTAACGTTAACCTGGACTTTGTCTGAACCGGGAATGTTGAGTTTCTTGAGGTGCTCGGTGATTTTGTCGCCCTGGCCTTTATGATCGGTCAGGTTATCCCACAGCTTTTCGCCTGCTTCTTTTACGAAGTTAAAAAGACCCATTCCATCCTCCTGTTAATCATGAAGTCAGAATAAGCATAGCAGTTGAGGTTTAAGGTGCTAAAAAAGCCCGGTGGCGCTAACGCTTACCGGGCCTACGGTTCAGGTTTTGTAGGCCGGGTAAACGCAGTGCCACCCGGCAAATTCCACGAACTTAAACCCCTTGCTCCAGAATACGGATGTGGGTCTCCAAAACGTCACCTTTCACCGCATCGCTCCACGCTTTCATATGTGCGGTCTGCAAATGCGCTTCAAGATGGGCGACGGTTTCCCACTGCTCAACCATGATAATGGAGTCTGGCGCGGTGGCCTGGAAGCTTGCGTCGGTAGCGGCGTCCACCATCGGCGCGTAGCCGTGGCAGCCTTCTTCTTTCAGTACGGTTGGGATAATTTTCGCGAACTGATCCAGCACCGCCTGACGGTGATGTTGACCTGGACGAGTACGGATTTCTGCGATTACTGTAAGCATGGTTACTACTCCTTTAATTCCAGGCTACCAGTTAAGCAAAAATTTTCGCGAGATGCTTGCGATATTCTGCGATATAGCTCGGGACGTCCGGCATTTTAATCACGTCGTTGACGATAAAGGTCGGCAGCGGATCCATCCCCAGGAACTGGTTCGCCTTGTGGAACGGCAGATACGCACCGTCGACCCCCACGCCTTCAAAGAACTGATCTTTTTCGGTGAAGGCTTCCAGAGGAGCGTTCCAGGTCAGGGAAAGCATATATTTTTTGCCCTGAATCAGACCGCCGGAACCGTATTTTTTCGACGCGTCTGAACGGGTGCGGCCGTCGCTGGCATACAGTGAACCGTGACCTTCGGTGAAGACGTCGTCCATGTACTTTTTCACCGTCCACGGTGCGCCCATCCACCAGCCCGGCATCTGCCAAATCACTACGTCGGCCCACAGGAAGTTCTGCACTTCCGCCTTCACGTCATACTCGCTGTCCGCACGCACGACCTTAACATCATGCCCGGCGTCGCGCAGGAAACCATCCGCGACCTCGGTCAGGGTGTCATTCAGTTGGCCTTTAGAGTGCGCAAATTCTTTTGCGCCGTTGATAATCAAAATGTTGCTCATTATTTGTCCTCGTGGCTGAGAGTATGCCGGGTATTCTACGCGCGAGGACGGAGCGGAAAAATGAGCAAAATGTGCAAAGTCTTTTGCGTTAAATGCAATAATCTTTTACCAGCTGACGTTCACTTCGAAGCCGCCTTCAGGGGCGTTGCCCAGCGCGACGTGCATCCCGTGCAGGGCGGCGATGCGTTTCACAATGGATAACCCCAGCCCGCTTCCGGTGGCATCCTGACCTGGCGGACGGTAAAAGCGCTCGCCGAGACGCGCCAGCGCATCGGGGGAAATACCCGGGCCGTTGTCGCGCACGGTAAAGCGACGCGCATCCAGCGTCACATCCACCACGCTGCCGCGCGGACTGTAACGGGTGGCGTTATCCAGCAGGTTACGTACCAGCAGGCTCAGGAGCAGTTGCTGACCCGTGCGCGTCACCTCTGGCGCGTTAATGTTCAGACGAATATCAATGCCCGCCTGCTGCGCCGGAGGGTAGATATCCATTACCGCGGACTGCAGCAAATCGGCCATCGCTATCTGTTCTACACCGTCCAGGCTGTCCAGCGAGTCCAGACGCGACAGCGTGAGGAGCTGATCCACCAGACGGGACGCGCGATCGATGCCCGCGTGCAGCTGCGTCAGCGCTTTTTCCTGCGCCTGCGGATCGTCCTGAGAGAGCTGCGCCACGTCGGTTTGCACCTTCAGCGCCGCCAGCGGGCTGCGTAATTCATGGGCGGCATCGGAGGTAAAACGGCGCTCGCGGGTCATCATCTCCTGGGTACGCGCAAAGAGATGATTCAGCGAGTCGAGCAGGGGGCGCACTTCCGCCGGTACGCCCTGGATGGGCAGGGCATCGGTGGCATCCGGCGAGCGAGCGCGCAGGGTCTGTGCCAGCTTTTTCAGCGGTTTCAGTTCCCGACTCAGCAGGACAATAAGCAACAGCAGCATTACCGGCAGCGCCACCAGCCAAGGCGTCAGCTGTGAGCTGACGACGTCGAGCGCCATATCCTGCCGGTACTCCCACTCCTGGCCGACCACCACGCGGTATTTCCCGTCTGGCGAGGTCAGCCATAAAAAGCGCCATTCGTCGTTATCGTCCTGAAGCCGTCCGTCGTCAAAGCCGTCACGGCGATAGTGATACGGGATATCGCGGCCGTTTTCGCCGTCGTTCAGGATCATCGTGCCGTCTGAAGCGTAAATCGCAAAGGCCAGCGCGTCGTCGTCAAGATGCCCGTGTTTGGCTTTTTTCGGCACCTCTCGCATGCGCGCCGGCGCATGAAGCTCGTCCAGTTCCATCGTCAGCAGTCGTTTGGCAAACAGCATCTGCTGCGTATCGAACAGCTTATCCAGCTTGTGGGTGGTCTGCTGCCAGGCCACCAGGCTGGCGGCGAACCATGCCGTTAGAGAGAGGACTAAAAACAGCAGCATCAGGCGCAGCTTCAGGCTCAATTTCATGCGTCACCCAGGGTATAACCGATGCCGTGTACGGTGCGGATAAAGTCGCTTCCGAGCTTGCGGCGTAAATGATGAACATGGACTTCGACGGCATTGCTGGAGACGTCATCGTCCCAGGTATAGAGTTTTTCCTCGATCAGCTTGCGCGGCAGTACCCGGCCTGCGTTACGCATTAACAGCTCCAGCAGCGCGAACTCTTTAGGCTTAAGCGTTAACGTTTCGCCATCCAGCGTGGCGATAAGGCTCGCTGGATCGAGCGTGACCTTGCCGTGGCGCAGTTCGCTGCGCGTCTGGCCGTGGCTGCGGCGCACCAGCGCTTCAAGGCGGGCAGCCACTTCGATCAGGGCAAAAGGCTTACAGAGATAATCGTCCGCCCCGAGGCGCAGCCCTTCAACACGCTGGTTCAGCGCATCCCGCGCCGTCAGGATCAGTACCGGCTCGCTGTGTCCGCCTTCACGCCAGGCGCGCAGAATGTCCAGACCGTCAATTTCCGGCAGCGTCAGGTCCAGCACCACGGCATCATAGGGCGCGGAAGCGAGCGCGGCCTGCCCGGTTTTCCCCTCGGTAAACCAGTCCACACTAAAGCCCAGTTTGCTTAAGCCCGCTTTGATGCCATCGCCGATGAGCTTGTCATCTTCTACCAGTAAAATGCGCATGTTCCCTCCTTGATGCCGCCAGTAAACCCTCTCTAAGCGGCTGGTGTACAGTAAAAATAAATAAATTTTCCCCTTAAGAAGTTGTTAAGGATTACCCTGTTTAATGGACTGCGAAACGACATTAAAGGGAGAGATTACGATGAAAAAATTCGCTGCAATTGCTGCCATCATGATGATGACCACCGCGCCGGTCTTTGCTGCTCAGGGCGGTTTTAGTGGCCCATCCGCCACGCCGGCCCAGACGCAAACTCAGCAGGGCGGTTTTGTCGATAACAACGCCAACCTCACCACCGCGGCTAAAGTGAAAGATCTGAAGGACGATGCCTGGGTGAAGCTGCGCGGGAACATTACCGAGCGCCTGTCCGATGACCGCTACACCTTCCGCGATGAGTCCGGTACCGTGGTGGTCGAAATTGATCACAAGCGCTGGAACGGCGTGACCGTGACCCCGCAGGATAAAGTGGAGCTGCAGGGTAAAGTCGATAAAGACTGGAACGAGTTTGAAATCGATGTGAAGCAGGTTATCAAGCTGAACAAATAACCCGAAAAGGGCCGCTCACCCGGCCCTTTTTCTTTGTGACTCAACTCGTCAGATAGGGTAGTATCTGCGGCAATATTGCCTGAAACCCATCGGTTTCTGAGTTGAGGAATCACACGTAATGAGCGATATGGCAGAGCGCCTCGCGCTACATGAATTCACGGAAAACGCCTACCTGAACTACTCCATGTACGTCATCATGGACAGGGCGTTGCCGTTTATCGGGGATGGCCTGAAGCCGGTTCAGCGCCGCATCGTCTATGCGATGTCCGAACTGGGGCTGAACGCCACCGCCAAGTTCAAGAAATCCGCCCGTACCGTCGGTGACGTGCTGGGTAAATACCATCCGCACGGCGACAGCGCCTGTTATGAAGCGATGGTCCTGATGGCGCAGCCGTTCTCTTACCGCTATCCGCTGGTGGATGGTCAGGGGAACTGGGGGGCACCGGACGATCCGAAATCCTTCGCGGCGATGCGTTATACCGAATCTCGTCTCTCTAAATATGCCGAAGTGCTGCTGGGCGAGCTGGGTCAGGGAACCGTTGACTGGGTGCCAAACTTCGACGGTACGATGCAGGAGCCGAAGATGCTGCCTGCGCGTCTGCCAAACATCCTGCTGAACGGTACCACCGGTATTGCGGTCGGTATGGCGACAGATATTCCGCCCCACAACCTGCGTGAAGTGGCGAAAGCCGCCATCACCCTGATTGAGCAGCCTAAAACGTCGCTCGACGAGCTGCTGGATATCGTTCAGGGGCCGGATTATCCGACTGAAGCGGAAATCATCACCTCGCGTGCGGAAATTCGCAAAATCTACCAGAACGGTCGCGGCTCCGTGCGCATGCGCGCGGTGTGGAATAAAGAAGACGGCGCTGTGGTGATCACCGCGCTGCCGCACCAGGTTTCCGGCGCGAAAGTGCTGGAGCAGATCGCCTCCCAGATGCGCAATAAAAAGCTGCCGATGGTGGACGACCTGCGCGACGAATCTGACCACGAGAACCCGACCCGTCTGGTGATCGTGCCGCGCTCCACCCGCGTGGACATGGAGCAGGTGATGAACCACCTGTTTGCCACCACCGATCTGGAAAAAAGCTACCGCATCAACCTGAACATGATCGGTCTTGACGGACGCCCGGCGGTGAAAAACCTGCTGGAGATCCTCTCCGAATGGCTAACGTTCCGTCGCGATACGGTCCGCCGTCGTCTTAACCATCGTCTGGAGAAAGTGCTGAAGCGCCTGCATATCCTCGAAGGTTTGCTGGTGGCGTTCCTCAATATCGACGAAGTCATTGAGATCATCCGTACCGAGGACGAGCCGAAGCCGGCCCTGATGTCGCGCTTTGGCATCAGCGAGACGCAGGCGGAAGCGATCCTCGAACTGAAACTGCGCCATCTCGCCAAACTGGAAGAGATGAAGATCCGCGGTGAACAGAACGAGCTGGAAAAAGAGCGCGATCAGCTGCAGGCGATCCTCGCGTCCGAGCGCAAGATGAATAACCTGCTGAAGAAAGAGCTGCAGGCGGATGCTGATGCCTTCGGCGACGATCGTCGTTCTCCGCTGCACGAGCGCGAAGAAGCGAAGGCAATGAACGAGCATGACATGCAGCCTTCCGAGCCGGTGACCATTGTGCTGTCGCAAAGCGGCTGGGTGCGCAGCGCCAAAGGCCATGATATCGACGCGCCGGGTCTCAGCTACAAAGCCGGAGACAGCTTTAAAGCGGCGGTGAAAGGCAAGAGTAACCAGCCGGTGGCGTTTATCGACTCCACCGGTCGCAGCTACGCCATCGACCCTATCACGCTGCCTTCCGCGCGCGGCCAGGGCGAACCGCTTACCGGTAAGCTGACGCTGCCGCCGGGGGCGACGGTTGATCATATGCTGATGGAAGCCGATGACCAGAAGCTGCTGATGGCGTCTGACGCGGGTTATGGCTTTATCTGTACCTTTAACGATCTTGTGTCGCGTAACCGTGCCGGTAAAGCGCTGATTAGCCTGCCGGACAACGCTCGCGTGATGACGCCGCTGGTGATCGAGAACGAAAGCGATATGCTGCTGGCGATCACCTCCGCCGGACGCATGCTGATGTTCCCGGTCAGCGACCTGCCGGAGCTGTCGAAAGGGAAGGGCAACAAGATCATCAACATCCCGTCGGCGGAAGCCGCGAAAGGTGAAGATGGTCTGGCGCACCTCTTCCTGCTGCCGCCGCAGAGCACGCTGACCATTCATGTTGGCAAGCGTAAGATCAAACTGCGCCCGGAAGAGCTGCAGAAAGTGGTGGGCGAACGCGGTCGTCGCGGTTCGCTGATGCGCGGCCTGCAGCGTATCGACCGTGTGGAGATAGATTCACCGGCGCGCAGCAGCGCGGGTGACAGCGAAGAGTAGTCTCGTGATATCCCCCTCCGTCCGGAGGGGGAAGTTCAATAAAATTTCCCGTAAAATCGTTGTTAATTCGTGCGTTGCGATTAACAATACGCGCTCGTAATAAAGTCCTTACCTGGCCACAGGTGAAGTATAATTGTCAGCTGTTGGGGCTTCAGAGGTCGCTATGCTATATATTGTTCGTCTTATTCTTACCGTTATCTACTGTATTCTGGTCTGTGTTTTCGGCTCAATTTATTGCCTGTTCAGCCCGCGCAATCCTAAGCACGTTGCCACCTTCGGCCATATGTTCGGCCGCCTTGCACCGTTGTTTGGTCTGAAGGTTGAAAAACGCCTGCCTGAAGGGGCAGAGAACTTCGGTAATGCCATCTATATCGCCAACCATCAAAACAACTACGATATGGTGACGGCCTCCAATATCGTTCTGCCGCCGACCGTGACGGTGGGGAAAAAGAGCCTGCTGTGGATCCCGTTTTTTGGCCAGTTGTACTGGCTGACCGGTAACCTGCTGATCGACCGTAATAACCGCGCAAAAGCACACAGCACCATTGCGGAAGTGGTGAATCATTTTAAAAAGCGCAAAATATCCATCTGGATGTTCCCGGAAGGGACGCGTAGCCGTGGGCGTGGCCTGCTGCCGTTTAAAACGGGCGCTTTTCATGCCGCAATTGCGGCGGGTGTTCCAATTATTCCTGTGTGCGTTTCCAATACTTCGAATAAGATTAATCTTAACCGCCTGAATAATGGTCTGGTGATTGTCGAAATGTTGCCGCCTGTCGATACCAGCAAATACGGTAAAGACCAGGTACGCGAGCTGGCAGCACATTGCCGCGAGCTGATGGCTCAGCGTATTGCGCAGCTGGACAAAGAAGTCGCAGAAAGAGAAGCCGCCGGTAAGATTTAATCCGGCGTTAAAGGGAAAACGAATTCCCGCGTTGTTAGTCGTTTCAGATGGAGCTTATATGTCACTCAGTCGGCGTCAGTTTATTCAGGCTTCGGGGATTGCCCTCTGTGCGGGTGCGATGCCGCTGACAGCCAGCGCCGCCGGGCAGCAACAGCCGCTGCCCATTCCGCCGTTGATTGAATCCCGTCGCGGCCAGCCGCTATTTCTGACGCTACAGCGCAGCCACTGGTCCTTTACCCAGGGCACGCGCGCGCAGGTATGGGGCATTAACGGGCGCTACCTCGGGCCAACCGTTCGCGTGTGGAACGGCGATGACGTTAAGCTCATTTACAGCAACCGCACCACTGAAAATGTTGCCATGACCATCAGCGGTTTACAGGTTCCAGGCCCGCTGATCGGTGGCGCGGCGCGCATGATGTCTCCCAACGCCGACTGGGCACCCGTCCTGCCGATCCGTCAGAGCGCGGCAACGCTGTGGTATCACGCCAACACGCCTAACCGCACGGCGCAGCAGGTCTATAACGGTCTGGCCGGGATGTGGCTGGTGGAAGATGAGGTCAGCAAGTCGCTGCCGATCCCGAACCACTACGGCGTGGATGATTTCCCGATCATTATTCAGGACAAGCGCCTGGATAACTTTGGCACGCCGGAGTACAGCGAGCCGGGGAGCGGTGGCTTTGTTGGCGATACGCTGCTGGTAAACGGTGCGCAAAGCCCGTATGTCGAAGTTTCCCGCGGTTGGGTGCGTCTGCGTTTGCTTAATGCCTCTAACTCCCGTCGTTATCAGCTGCAGATGAGCGATGGCCGCCCGCTCCACGTGATCTCCGGCGACCAGGGTTTTTTACCTGCGCCGGTCTCCGTTAAGCAACTGGCGCTGGCGCCGGGGGAACGTCGGGAAATTCTGGTGGATATGACCAACGGGGATGAAGTCTCTGTCACCTGTGGCGAAGCCGCGAGCATTGTTGACCGTATTCGCGGGTTCTTCGAGCCGTCGAGCATTCTGGTCTCCACGCTGGTGTTAACCCTGCGTCCAACCGGCCTGCTGCCGCTGGTCACCGATAGCCTGCCGATGCGTTTGCTGCCGCAGGAGATCATGGGCGGTTCGCCGGTGCGCAGCCGTGATATCAGCCTGGGCGACGATCCGGGCATCAACGGCGCGCTGTGGGACGTCAACCGTATCGACATCACCGCCCAGCAGGGCACCTGGGAGCGCTGGACGGTCCGTTCAGATATGCCGCAGTCGTTCCATATTGAAGGGGTGTCATTCCTGATCCGTAACGTCAACGGTGCGATGCCGTTCCCGGAAGATCGCGGCTGGAAAGATACCGTCTGGGTGGATGGTCAGGTCGAACTGCTTGTCTACTATGGCCAGCCTTCGTGGCCGCACTTCCCGTTCCTGTTCCATAGCCAGACGCTGGAGATGATGGACAGGGGCTCCGTGGGGCAGATGTTGATCAACCCCGCGCCATAACCCCCTGACATTCCCGGTTCGCCGGGAATGTGTTATGCCCGCCAGAAAAAGCGCGAGAACAGAATCAGCACCGGGTAGATTTCCAGACGCCCTAAGATCATCGCCGCGCACATCAGCAGTTTTGCCCCTTCGGTTAAGGTGCCAAACGTTGATGCTGTCTCGCCAAAACCCAGCCCCATATTGTTGATACAGGCGGCAACCGTGGCGAATGACGTAAACAGGTCATAGCCCATCAGATTAAGCGCCCAGACAAAAAATCCGGTAATCATCACGTAGAGAAAAAAGAAGCTCCATACCGAACGCAGAACGCGTTCATTCACCACGCTTTTGCCCACCTTAATACTCAGCAGCGCGCGCGGATGAGCCAACTGATTCATCTCCTGAATACTCTGCTTAAACATAATGAGAAAACGCAGCGCTTTGATCCCGCCGCAGGTCGAGCCGACGCAGCCACCAAAGAAGCTGGCGCTCAACAGTAAAAAGATGGTGTGGGCAGGCCATTGGGCATAGTCGGCCGTCGCGAGACCGTTATCGGTCATCATCGAGCTGGCAAGGAAGAAAGCGTGTACCAGGCTATCCGTGGGGTTGTACATTCCCGCATGCCAGACCTGCCAGGCGGTAATGAGGATAATCACCGCGGCGGCACTGAGAAAGAATTTGACCTCCGGGCTGCGGCGGATCGGTTTCAGGGTGCGTCTGACAATGGCGACGTACCAGAGGGTAAAGTTAAAGGCAGAAAGCAGCGAAAAGGCCCCGGCAACCAGTTCAATTGCGTGGCTGTCATAAAAGCCAATGCTCTCGCTGCGGGTAGAAAACCCGCCCAGTGACACAGTTGAAAGCCCGTGACAGATGGCGTCAAAAACGGGCATCCCCGCCAGCCAGTAGGCCAGCGTGCAGGTCACGCCCAGCGCGAAATAGGTCAGCCACAGGGTACGCGCAGTATCGGCAAGCCGGGGCGTCAGGCGCTCCTCTTTGAACGGCCCGGGCATTTCTGACTGATACAGCTTCATGCCCCCGATGCCCAGCAGCGGCAGTACTGCGACGGCCAGCACGATGACGCCTAACCCGCCAATGAAGTTGAGCTGGGCGCGATAATAAAGGTACGACTTAGGCAGGGCGCTGACGTCCCCGATCACCGTTGCCCCGGTGGTGGTGATTCCGGACACCCCTTCGAAGAGCGCATCCGCAAAAGAGAGATGTAGACCATCATCCATCCAGAGCGGCATGGCGCTGATCACTGAAAACAGCAGCCAGAACAGCACAATGATCACGAAACCGTCACGGGTGCGCAGCTGTATGCCGGCGTGACGGGTCGCCCGCCAGGTTAACCCCCCGAGGCTGAAAAAGGTCAGAAACGTGGTTAAAAACGCAAAGTAGGTCCGCTCTTTGTGCAGCAGGGCAATGACCATCGGCGGCAGCATTGAAAGGCTGTACAGCAGAACCAGGAAACCGCAGAGGTGGAGCACAACCCGCAGTTGAGACACATGTAACGAATCGTTGAACTTCACACGGAAACTCCACGCCAGAATGCCTCCCGGCGGCAGAGAACCGGAGGCGTCAGGGGTAATTATGATGCAAAATTAACAGTGCGCTGTATTTTAACGACTTCCGCGATTTTATGTCTGCTTCCTGCATCCTTTTCTTCAAATTGGATGGATGAACAGCGTATAATCCCGCTCCTTTTGTCTATTTTTTCTTCGGAAGCATTATGAGCGCCATTTCCCTGATCCAGCCGGATCGTGACCTCTTCTCCTGGCCCCAGTACTGGGCGGCCTGCTTTGGACCGGCGCCGTTCCTGCCGATGTCCCGGGAAGAGATGGACCAACTTGGCTGGGACAGCTGCGATATCATTCTGGTCACAGGCGATGCCTATGTTGACCATCCGAGTTTCGGCATGGCCATCTGCGGCCGTATGCTCGAAGCGCAGGGCTTCCGTGTGGGGATCATCTCCCAGCCTGACTGGAACAGCAAAGACGACTTTATGCGTCTGGGTAAACCGAACCTGTTCTTCGGCGTGACCGCGGGCAACATGGATTCGATGATCAACCGCTATACCGCCGACCGTAAGCTGCGCCATGACGATGCCTATACGCCGGATAACGTGGCGGGCAAACGTCCGGACCGCGCTACCCTCGTCTACACCCAGCGCTGTAAAGAAGCCTGGAAAGACGTGCCGGTGATCCTGGGTGGCATTGAGGCGAGTCTGCGCCGCACCGCGCATTACGACTATTGGTCAGATACCGTTCGCCGCTCGGTGCTGGTGGATTCCAAAGCCGATATGCTGATTTACGGCAACGGTGAACGTCCGCTGGTGGAAGTGGCGCATCGTCTCTCGCAGGGTGAACCGGTGAGCAGCATCCGCGACGTGCGCAATACCGCCATCATGGTGAAAGAGGCGCTGCCGGGCTGGAGCGGGGTGGATTCCCGCATCATTGATATGCCGGGCAAAATCGATCCTATCCCACACCCGTACGGCGAAGATTTGCCGTGTGCGGATAATAAACCGGTTGAGCCAAAGAAAGCGGAAGCAAAGGCGATTGTCGTGCAGCCGCCGCGCCCGAAACCGTGGGAAAAAACCTACGTGCTGCTACCGTCTTACGAGAAGGTGAAGGCTGACAAAGTTCTCTACGCCCATGCGTCCCGTATTTTGCACCACGAAACCAACCCGGGCTGTGCCCGCGCGTTAATGCAGAAGCACGGCGAGCGCTTTATCTGGATCAACCCGCCAGCGATCCCGCTCTCCACCGAAGAGATGGACAGCGTCTTTGCGCTGCCGTACAAGCGCGTGCCGCATCCGGCGTACGGCAACGCCCGTATCCCGGCGTATGAGATGATCCGTTTCTCGATCAACATCATGCGCGGCTGCTTCGGCGGGTGTTCATTCTGCTCTATTACCGAGCACGAAGGCCGTATTATTCAGAGCCGCTCTGAAGATTCGATCATCAATGAGATCGAAGCGATTCGCGACACGGTGCCAGGCTTTACCGGTGTGATCTCTGACCTTGGCGGTCCAACCGCGAACATGTATATGCTGCGCTGTAAGTCGCCGCGCGCGGAGCAAACCTGCCGTCGTCTCTCCTGCGTCTATCCGAGCATCTGCGAGCATATGGATACCAACCACGAGCCGACGATCAATCTCTATCGTCGTGCCCGCGACCTGAAGGGCATCAAGAAGATCCTGATTGCCTCGGGGGTGCGTTACGACATCGCCGTGGAAGATCCGCGCTACATCAAAGAGCTGGCGACCCACCATGTGGGCGGCTACCTGAAGATTGCACCGGAGCACACCGAAGAAGGTCCGCTGTCGAAGATGATGAAGCCGGGTATGGGCAGCTATGACCGCTTTAAAGAGCTGTTCGACACGTATTCAAAGCAGGCGGGCAAAGAGCAGTACCTGATCCCGTACTTTATCTCCGCGCACCCCGGCACGCGTGATGAGGATATGGTGAACCTGGCACTGTGGCTGAAGCAGCGTCGCTTCCGTCTGGATCAGGTGCAGAACTTCTACCCGTCACCGCTCGCCAACTCGACGACCATGTATTACACCGGCAAGAACCCGCTGAGTAAGATTGGCTACAAGAGTGAAGAGGTGGTGGTGCCAAAAGGGGATAAACAGCGTCGTCTGCATAAAGCGCTGCTGCGTTATCATGACCCGAAAAACTGGCCGCTGATCCGCCAGGCGCTGGAAGAGATGGGTAAAAAACACCTGATCGGTTCACGCCGCGACTGTCTGGTACCGGCCCCGACGCTGGATGAGATGCGCGAAGCGCGTCGCCAGAACCGCAATACGCGCCCGGCGCTGACCAAGCACACGCCGATTGTGCATCAGCGTTCGAACGGTAATTCGAATGCGAAGAAGCCCGTGAAGCGCAAAGCGTAAATAAAAAACCCCGGCAAGCCGGGGTTTTTTATGTAGACACGTAGGCCGGGTAAGGCGAAGCCGCCACCCGGCTTTTTTTAACCGCCAAACTGATCCGGGTCCGGCCCTAAGCGTTTGCCCTTCTCCAGCTTCGCAATCTCACCCAGCTCATCTTTGTCCAGGCGGAAATCCCAGACGTCGAAGTTCTCGGCAATACGTGATGGCGTGACTGATTTCGGAATAACGACCAGGCCGTTGTCCAGATGCCAGCGAATGACGATCTGTGCGGGCGTTTTGCCGTATTTATCCGCCAGGTCGCGGATGATTTTCTGATCGAAGACCCCCTCGCCACCCTGCGCCAGGGGGCTCCAGGATTCGGTCTGGATCTTGTGGGTCGCATTCCAGGCGTGAAGCTGGCGCTGTTGCATCAGCGGGTGCAGCTCGATCTGGTTAATCACCGGTGCGATGCCTGTCTCATCAATCAGGCGCTGCAGGTGATGAACCTGGAAGTTACAGACGCCGATGCTTTTCACCAGCCCCTCTTTTTGCAGTTCAATCATCCCTTTCCAGGCATCAACATAATGGTCGATGGCGGGAACCGGCCAGTGCATCAGATACAGATCGACGAAATCGAGCTGAAGTTTCTCCAGACTCTCCTGCAGGGCTTCGCGAGGGCGTTTTTGATCGTCATTCCACAGTTTCGTGGTAATGAATAATTCATCGCGGGGGACGCCGGCGCTGGCCAGTGCAGTGCCTACGCCGTCCTCGTTTTTGTAGGCGGCGGCGGTATCAATTGACCGATAGCCGACTTCCAGGGCTTTATGAATGGCGGAGACGACCTCGTCGTTACCGGCTTTCCATACACCTAGCCCCAACTGGGGCATCACGTTGCCATCCTGCAGCTTGATTACGGTTTGGTTTGCCATTTTTCCTCCTTCAGGTGCGCATCGCCGGAGGGGGGCTCCGGCGATGGGGTGTGCATTAAGTCTGGACGAAATGTCAAAAAACGAAAGTCGGGAGGACAAAAACGCTTAGCGTGCCGCTTCGTAGATACGGCGGCTGACGTCCAGCGTAATGTCACCGTGCTCGCCCAGTTGGGTCATGCCGTGCGCGTCGAGTTTCTCCAGCAGAGCAGGGATAGAACTGCCATCCAGGCCGTAGCCAGACAGGCGCGTTGGTACGCCCAGGCTTTCGAAGAAGTTGCGTGTCGCTTCGATGGCCGCGTCAATACGCGCATCGTCAGAACCCTCGGTGATGTTCCACACGCGCTCTGCGTACTGCAGCAGTTTGGCGCGTTTGGTATCCCGTTTTTCGTTCCACAGCGCAGGCAGAACCACCGCCAGCGTCTGAGCGTGATCGAGACCGTGCATCGCCGTCAGTTCGTGACCCAGCATGTGGGTCGCCCAGTCCTGCGGCACGCCAGCGCCGATCAGACCGTTCAGCGCCTGCGTTGCCGCCCACATGACGTTGGCACGAACGTCATAGTTTTCCGGCTCTTTCAGCGCTTTCGGACCTTCTTCAACCAGCGTCAGCAGAATGCCTTCCGCGAAACGATCCTGAATTTTGGCATTCACCGGGTAGGTCACGTACTGCTCAACGGTGTGAACAAAGGCATCAACCACACCGTTCGCTACCTGACGTGCAGGCAGGGTATAGGTGTAAACCGGGTCGAGGATAGCGAAGACAGGCTGCACGTGCTCGTTCATAAAGGCCTGTTTGTCACCGGTGGTTTTACGGGAGATCACTGCGCCTTTGTTGGATTCGGAACCGGTGGCTGGCAGGGTCAGCACGGAGCCCATCGGGATTGCGCTTTTAATGTCGCTGCCGCGGGTTTCCAGGATGTGCCACGGGTCAACGCCGTCAGCGTAGTGCGCTGCCGCCGCGATGAACTTCGTGCCATCCAGAACGGAACCGCCACCGACCGCCAGCAGGAAAGTAATGTTTTCTTCACGGGCGATTTTTACCGCATTCATCAGCGTTTCGTAAGACGGGTTTGGCTCGATGCCGCCGAACTCACGCACGTCCAGACCGTCCAGGGCGCTGTAAACCTGATCCAGCACGCCGGTTTTTTTCACGCTGCCGCCACCGTAGGTGATCAGGACACGCGCATCAGCGGGGATCTGCGCACGCAGGTCAGCGATTGCGTCTTTGCCAAACAGAATGCGGGTTGGGGTATGGAGATTAAAATTGTTCATTGCTCGTTCCCTTTAGTGGGTGAAAAACCGTGGCGGCACTGATGCCTGCCTGATGCTGCACATTGTGGCGCTCCGGGACTAGGCTCTCAATGCACATTCCTGCCAATGTCTTGCCCATTTCTACAGAGCGCTGGAGAAACCTCGGGAAAGTGCGCAAACTGTGAAAGTCGGAAAACGTACCCGGAGTAACGAAAAATGAACCGTGAAGCGATCTGCCTTCAGCTTACCGCGCAGATTAAGAGACTGATAGATAATAAAAATAGTGTCAGCGATCCGTTGCCTGATATTCGTCTGCTCTATGGCACGCAGCCCGGGACGCGCACGCCAGTGATGTACCAGCCGGGCATCGTTTTTCTCTTTTCGGGCCATAAAATTGGTTATATCAATGACCGCGTGTTCCGCTACGACACCAATGAATATCTGCTTCTGACAGTACCTTTACCCTTTGAATGTGAAACTTTCGCGACAGAGGAGGTCCCGCTGGCGGGTATTCGCGTTAATGTCGATATCCTTCAGTTGCAGGAACTGCTGATGGAGATAGGCGAAGATGAACTCTTCCAGCCGTCGATGGCTTCAAGCGGGATTAACTCGGCCACGCTGTCTGAAGAGATCCTGTGCGCCATCGAGCGTCTGCTGGACGTCATGGAGCGGCCGCTGGACGCGCGTATCCTGGGCAAGCAGATCATTCGCGAAATTCTCTATCATGTGCTGCTGGGCCCTGGCGGGGGAGCGTTGCTGGCGCTGGTGAGCCGACAGACCCACTTCAGTCTGATAAGCCGCGTGCTCAAGCGTATTGAGAGCCAGTACACGGAAAACCTCAGCGTCGATCAGCTCGCCGCGGAAGCGAACATGAGTGTCTCGGCGTTTCACCATAACTTTAAATCGGTGACCAGCACCTCGCCGCTGCAATACCTCAAGACCTACCGGCTGCATAAGGCGCGGATGCTGATGATCCACGACGGCATGAAGGCCAGCGCGGCGGCAATGCGGGTGGGCTATGAGAGTGCGTCGCAGTTTAGTCGGGAGTTTAAGCGCTATTTCGGCGTCACGCCGGGAGAAGATGCGTCGCGTATACGAATGATGCAGGGCGCCTGACGAGAAACGTAGGCCGGGTAAGGCGTAGCCGCCACCCGGCTTTTGTTTATGCGCTGCAGTACTTTTTCTTAATCACCACCGCAATGGTTCCCACCAGGCCGGCTACCAGCAGGAAAATCGGCAGCACCATCAGGAAAGTCATGACCTGATCTTCATGGTGTTTCACAAAGGGGATCATATTCAGCGCGTAGCCTAACGTGGTCACGACCCCCACCCACAGCAGGCCGCTCAGCCAGTTGAAGAACTGAAAACGGCGGTTCGACAGGCCGGAAATACCCGCCATGGTGGGCAGCAGGGTGCGAATAAAAGCCAGAAAACGTCCGGCCAGCAGCGCCAGCAGGCCGTGTCGGTCAAACATACAGGTCGCCCGCTGATGGTATTTATGCGGTAACTGCGCCAGCCAGCCTTTTACGACGCGCGTGTTCCCCAGCCAGCGGCCCTGCAGATAGCTCAGCCAGCAGCCCAGGCTCGCGGCAGAGGTGAGGATAACCATCGTTGGCGTAAAGTCCATAACGCCTTTACCGATCAATGCCCCGGCAAGCAAAAGCAAACTGTCACCGGGTAAAAACGAGGCTGGCAGTAATCCATTTTCCAGAAACAGCGTTGCGAACATCACGAAATAGACGACGCCTATAACGTGCGGATCCGCCAGTGCGGCAAAATCATGTTGCCAGAGCGCCGCGATAATATCTTGAATAACAGCCATGGACTTTCCTGTGGAACAGCAGAGATAACGCTATTGTACTCCCAATTATACCTGCCGGGATTGATCGCAGGCGCAACTCATGCAGACTTTTCTGCTTGCAGTGTTAAGAAAAGCGTCCGGGGAGTACATTTTCAGCGAGCACTCTACACGATACGTTCAAACCCTGCTGATAAATCCGCAATTAAATCGTCCACATTTTCTAAACCGATGTGCAGGCGAATCAGGGTGCCGCTGAAGTCCACTTCGCCGCCAGGGCGCAGAGCCGCGATTTGCTCCGGCTGATTAGGCAGGATCAGGGACTCAAAACCGCCCCAGGAGTAGGCCATGCTGAAGAGGGTAAAGTGATCCAGATAGTTTGCCAGTTCGTCATTATCTAGCCGTTTTTTAAGCACAAACGAGAACAACCCGCTGCTGCCCGTAAAGTCACGTTGCCAGAATTCATGGCCTTTACTGCCCGCAAGCGCAGGATGATTAACGCGCTCAACCTGTGGATGCTGAGCCAGCCACTCTGCCACTTTCAGGCTGCTTTCATGGTGTTGACGCAGGCGAACCCCCAATGTGCGGATACCGCGGCTGGTCATGTAGGCCGTATCTGCATCGACCATCTGGCCCATCAGGTAGGCATTTTCACGCAGCTGATCCCAGCAGCGCGCGTTAGACACTGCTGTGCCAATCATCCCGTCTGAATGGCCAATCAGGTATTTCGTCGCCGCCTGAATCGAGATATCAATGTCGAATTCCAGCGCTTTAAACAGCACGCCCGCCGCCCAGGTGTTGTCGATCATGATGATCGCCTCCGGCGCTTTGCTGCGCACGGCCTTCACGATAGCCGGTACGTCGTGCACTTCCATGGTGATTGAACCGGGAGACTCCAGGAACACGATGCGCGTGTTTGGCTGAATAAGTTCGGCAATGCCTGCGCCAATCAGCGGATCGAACCACCCGGTAGTGACGCCGAGTTTACTGAGGATTTTGGTGCAGAAGTCCTGGCTGGGTTCATAGGCGGTGTTGGTCATCAGGATATGGTCGCCCTGTTCCACAAACGCCAGAATGGTATTGGCGACCGCAGCCGCACCGCACGGGAACAGCGCGCAGCCCGCACCGCCTTCCAGCTCGCACATCGCTTCCTGCAGAGAAAAATGGGTTAGCGTGCCGCGACGGCCATAAAACAGCCCGCCTTTTGCGCGGTTACGCGTGGCGATTTTTTTCTCCTCAACGGTGTCAAACACCAGGGAGGAGGCGCGTTGAATCACGCTGTTAACCGAACCCTGCGTATATTTTTTGCTGCGTCCGGCCTGTACCAGCGTGGTATCAAGATGCTTCTTAGTCATGTTCGCTAACCCTGTTTTTATACGTCTGGACGTCCAGACTACCACGATTGTGAAAAACTTCACCCGCATGCTTATCGAATAAGCAGAAAATATTAGCAAAAAACCGCATAAGAAATTTTTACTGCGTAAGCGCAAGGAAAGTGAGCGAAAATTACGGCACCATGCAAATACTAATGAGAACTACTATCAATTCGACGACGTTTTGATATTATTACGTTCAGATTTTGTGATTTGCGTCCTGGAGATACAGAGTGGGTAATAATTTGATGCAGACGGATCTCTCCGTTTGGGGCATGTATCAACATGCTGACATCGTGGTTAAGATTGTGATGATCGGCCTGATTCTGGCGTCCGTTGTCACCTGGGCTATCTTCTTCAGCAAAAGCGCCGAGCTGCTTTCGCAGAAGCGTCGCCTCAAGCGGGAACAGCAGCAGCTGGCAGAAGCCCGCTCTCTGGATCAGGCGTCTGATATGACCTCATCCTTCCACGCAAAAAGCCTGACCACCCTGTTAGTGAACGAAGCGCAGAACGAGCTGGAACTCTCCGCTGGCAGTGAAGATAACGAAGGCATTAAAGAGCGTACCGGTTTCCGTCTGGAGCGTCGCGTTGCGGCCGTTGGCCGACACATGGGACGTGGTAATGGTTATCTGGCTACCATCGGCGCAATTTCGCCGTTCGTCGGTCTTTTCGGTACGGTCTGGGGCATCATGAACAGCTTTATCGGTATCGCTCAGACTCAAACCACCAACCTGGCGGTTGTTGCGCCCGGTATCGCAGAAGCGCTGCTGGCGACGGCGATTGGTCTGGTCGCGGCGATTCCGGCAGTCGTTATCTATAACATTTTCGCGCGTATGATTGGCAGCTACAAAGCCACGCTCGGTGACGTTGCCGCTCAGGTTCTGCTGCTACAAAGCCGCGATCTCGACCTGAATGCCAGCGCCGTGAAACCGGTGCATGCGGCGTCTAAACTGCGCGTAGGTTGATATTATGGCGATGCGTCTAAACGAAAATCTGGACGATAACGGTGAAATGCATGAGATCAACGTGACGCCATTTATCGACGTCATGCTGGTTCTGCTGATTATCTTTATGGTCGCTGCGCCGCTGGCGACGGTGGACGTGAAGGTGAATCTGCCGGCCTCGTCCAGCCAGCCGCAGCCGCGTCCGGAAAAGCCCATCTATCTTTCTGTGAAAGCGGATAAATCGATGTTCCTGGGTAACGACCCGGTAACGGATGCTTCGGTTATTCCGGCGCTGGATCAGCTAACCGGCGGCAAGAAAGACACCACCGTCTTCTTCCGTGCGGACAAAACCGTCGACTACGAAACCATGATGAAGGTGATGGACACGCTGCATCAGGCGGGTTATCTGAAGATTGGACTGGTCGGCGAAGAGAAAGCGGCCAAAAAATAGTAAAGAAGCTGGCGAAAGCCGGCTTTTTTTATGTCTGTCGGTTTATGCGTTTTTATTATCCGTCTGCGCGGCAGAGGAGGTTGCCAGCGTGTCTTCGTCGAGCGCAACGCAGGTGACGTTTGAGGTACGGTACTCACCGGCTGACAGCTTGCGCGTCAGGCGCAGGGTGGCGACTTCTCTGGCAAGCAGATACTGATAGTTGGCCTCGAGCCGGCCCAGCAGCTTCTCTTTCAGCTCGGGTTGCTGCTCGATGAGGCTATTTATCACCGCACCGTAAATCTCTTCTTTGACCTGTAGCGGGTAAATCTCGCGGCGATTCTGCCATTTCAGCCGCACCAGCGTCGCCGGAATCGATACCAGGTCTTGCGTAATACGCGTCATCTCGATATTTTTTGTGTTTCTCAGGGCGTCGAGATTTTGCTTTAAGATAAATTCATCACTTTTTTTATCATCTAAAGTCAAATAAACGTCGTTGTCTTTAACTTCTTTCACGTTAATCTTCCCCAAGGGTATAAAAAATAGGGTTGTTTTTTTCACGCGTAATTAGATTAAGCCAAATTTCATTGCCCGCTTCATTTATTTCTTTTGTTTTTTCAGCCATTATTTGACTTAGTTTCTGGGCATCTATTTCGCCTTCAGCCTGGAGGTCATTCAGCAGGTGGACGAAGGCCTCAATTTTTATAGCGCGAAATAAGCGGTCTTTTATATGGCGATCGTGCTCCTCCAGCAACATATTACGGGATTTGCCAGTGCGGGAAACACCAATTAATATATCAGGCTCGAAATCGGAGAGCTTTCTTTTCCCCTGAGTGGAACTGGCCTTTTTTTCTTCTTCCGTCGGTTGCTGTTCCACAGGCGTAATGTGGTACTTAGCCGGGACGAGATAGTCGGGCAGCATTTTTTAATTTCCTTTATTTTCAACAGGGTGGGGTTGGTAAAGGCGTGAGATTCGTTGACAATATCATGAGGCAATTTTAAAATCAAAAAAAATGGAGCCAACCCATGAACAGCATCTTTTTTACGGTCATCACATTACTATTACTGACCGCTGGTGTGCTTTTATTGATGCAGGAGTTCAATAAAACGAAAGTGTCGAAAGACACCAGTGAACCTCCACAGCCTGAACTGATGACAAAAGAGGAAGGTGAAGACCATTTCTCTGTTTTGATGAACTCTGTTACGCCTGTCTGGTACTGGCGGGTAAATCACGAATATATCGACTTTTTACACGCGACAATTAAGCGTATGAAAATGTCCGAAATTAATGACACGCCCGGTCTGTTTGAGGCGCAGCGTCGTTGCAGCGACCTGAATTCAGCGGTTTATAAATATTACGACAATATCAAAAAGCGCTGTCTTAACGGAGAGAAGGTCTCGTATTCAGACCTGGACGTATTAAACCTTCGCCAGTGTTTTCGTGAGTTCAGTCTGGAAGCCTACCCCGAACTTGTGGTGCTGGTCTGGCCGGAGTATGCGCGTCCGGAGGTTAATCCGGACAACGTCTAAGTCATGAACAGTTGAGTTCTTGCAAATAGCCAGCGCCGTTGAGATATACTGGGAGCTGGTTTCTTTTGCAAACAGGACTTTATGGAACGCTTCTTTGAAAATGCCATGTACGCCTCCCGCTGGATACTGGCTCCCGTCTATTTTGGCCTTTCGCTGGCACTTATCGCGCTGACGATTAAGTTTTTTCAGGAAATCCTGCATGTTCTGCCGAACATTTTTTCCATTGCCGAAGCGGACCTGATTCTGGTTCTGCTGTCGCTGGTGGATATGACCCTGGTGGGGGGATTGCTGGTGATGGTGATGTTTTCCGGCTACGAGAATTTTGTCTCCCAGCTTGATATCGACGAGCGCAAGGAGAAGCTCAACTGGCTGGGCAAAATGGATGCCTCGTCGCTGAAGAATAAAGTGGCAGCGTCGATTGTGGCGATCTCCTCTATCCACCTGTTGCGCGTGTTTATGGACGCGAAGAATGTCCCGGATAATAAACTGATGTGGTACGTGATTATCCACCTGACGTTTGTGCTGTCGGCGTTTGTGATGGGGTATCTGGATAAGATCAGTAAGAAATAAAGTGCATATCCCTCTCCCCAGAGGGGAGAGGGCATCAATCTGCACTATTTATCCGACGACGCCTGCCACAGATTCAACTCCCCATCCGCAACATGCTGGTCAATCCGCGTGAGCTCGTCCTCTGTAAAGCGCAGGTTATCCAGCGCCCGGACGTTCTCCTCAAGCTGTTCCGGACGGCTGGCACCAATCAGCACTGACGTCACGCGCGCATCTTTCAGTAACCAGCTCAACGCCATTTGCGCCATGGTCTGGCCACGCGCCTGTGCCATCTCATTGAGCAGACGAAGACTGCTCAGGTTGGCGTCGGTCAGCATCTTCTCTGTCAGCCCGCGCACCTTATGCCCTTCTCGCTGCATGCGTGAACCTTCCGGAATGCCGTTCAGGTATTTCCCGGTCAGCAGACCCTGCGCCAGCGGGGTAAAGGCAATGCACCCCGTACCGTTTGCTTCCAGCGCATCCAGCAATCCGGTCTTATCGACCCAGCGGTTAAGCAGGTTATAGGACGGCTGGTGGATGAGCAGTGGGATCTTCCACTCGCGCAGTAACCCGGCCATTTTTTGAGTGCGCTCCGTTGAGTAGGACGAGATCCCGACGTACAGCGCTTTACCGCTCTGCACGGCGTGAGCCAGCGCTGAGGCCGTCTCTTCCATCGGCGTATTTTCATCCACGCGGTGGGAGTAGAAAATATCAACGTACTCGACCCCCATGCGTTTCAGGCTTTGATCGAGGCTGGCGAGCAGGTATTTGCGTGAACCGCCTGAACCGTACGGCCCCGGCCACATGTCGTAACCGGCTTTAGTGGAGATGATGAGCTCGTCGCGGTACGCGGCAAAGTCCTCTCGCAGCAGGCGCCCAAAGTTCTCCTCTGCGCTCCCTGCCGGTGGGCCGTAGTTGTTGGCAAGATCGAAATGGGTAATGCCGAGATCGAAGGCTTTACGTAGCAGTGCGCGCTGGGCATCGAGAGGCTGGACGTGGCCAAAGCTATGCCACAGACCCAGCGACAGCGCTGGCAGGCGCAGGCCGCTCTTTCCACAATAGCGGTACTGCATGTTCTCGTAGCGGTCAGGGGAAGGGTGCCAGGACATGATGTCTCCTTTCTTATTTAATGAATTTTTCGAAACAGCGTTTTTATTCTGCGTTTATCAAATCATAAATTGTTCACAGAAGCGATGACAGGGTTTAACCCCTTCATATTGAAAGGTAATAATTAACCCTGGCTGTGTGACCTGTGAAGCCGCGCTAATTAAAAATAATCACAAAAGGTTATAATTTCCGCGCTGCCTGCCGATAAAGAGAGGAGTACTCGCCTCTGGGCGAATTCACCCTCACGGCAAGGAAATCTTATGAATATGCTACGTAATTTCACGATCCGCTTCGTCATGCTGACGATTCTCGGGATCTTTTGTTTAATGTGGGCGGGCGTTGGGCTGTACAGCACCTGGTCTTTGTCACGCGTTTCAGAGGGCAATGAAGTTGATCGCCATCTGGTGAAACAGATGACGGTACTGAGCCAGGGCAACGATCAGGTTTTCCGCTTCGTGACCCGCCTGAGCCGCGCAATGGAAGTCAAAGCCGCTGGCGGCACGCCCGATTTGTCCTCCGCCCAACAGGCGCTGGATAACATGGGCAAGAAACTGGCCGAGATGAAAGCGATGTCACCCGGCCCGATGGATGAGGCGATCGCATCCCGGGTGATCGGCTCCTGGCAGGCGCTGCTCGACCAGGGCGTGACGCCGCAAATGGCGCAGGCGAAGCAGGGGGCTCTGGAAGGCTACCGCCAGCAGGCCAACAACGTCACGCCACCGCTGAGCCGTGCGTTCGGTGCGGCTGCCGAGGCGTTCAACAATGCCGCTGCGAACACGCTCGACAGTACCCGCGTGGTGGTGGACGGCCTGACCAGTATGACCCGCACGGTGATTATCGTCGCCACGATTATCGGTCTGCTGATTCTGCTCTTTACCGACCGTTACCTGGTGGCGATGCTGGTAAAACCGCTGGAGCGTATCCGCCAGCAGTTCCGCCAGATTGCTCAGGGCGATCTCAGCCAGCCCATTGCGCCGTTCGGCCGCAACTGTGTGGGACAACTGGTTCCCCTGCTGAGTGCCATGCAGGACAGCCTGCGTGAAGCCGTCAGTACGATTCGCTCGGGCAGTGAAAATATCTGGCGCGGGGCGACGGAAATCTCCAGCGGCAATAACGATCTCTCTTCGCGTACCGAAGAGCAGGCTGCCGCACTGGAAGAGACGGCGGCCAGCATGGAACAGCTGACCGCCACCGTGAAACTGAACGCGGAAAGCGCGCGTCAGGCCAGCCAGCTTGCCGATGTGGCTTCAAGCACTGCCAGCCGCGGCGGTTCGCTGGTGGAAGAGGTGGTTACCACCATGAGCGGTATTTCCGAAAGCTCGAAGAAAATTGCTGAAATCACCAACGTCATCAACAGTATTGCCTTCCAGACCAATATCCTGGCGCTCAACGCAGCCGTTGAAGCGGCACGCGCGGGCGAGCAGGGCCGCGGTTTCGCCGTCGTCGCGGGGGAAGTCCGTAATCTGGCAAGCCGCAGCGCCAACGCGGCCAAGGAAATTGAGGGGCTGATTGCTGATTCGGTTAATCGCGTAGAACAGGGGGCACAGCTGGTGGGCGACACGGGCACGACCATGGATGCCATCTTACGCGACGTGACGGAAGTGACGACCATTATGAAGCAAATCGCTTCCGCTTCTGAAGAGCAAAGCAAGGGCATTTCGCAGGTCGGGATTGCCATTACGCAGATGGACGGCGTCACCCAGCAAAACGCCTCGCTGGTGGAAGAGGTTTCCGCGGCAGCCGCCGCGCTGGAACGTCAGACCGAAGAGCTTCAGCGTTCGGTGCAGAAGTTCCGCCTGACGGCATAACACAACGTTACAAGGCCGCCTGATGCGGCCTTGTATTATCGTTTAACCCTGCTGTTGCAATTCGAGAAATCGGATATCCCGTTGCAGATGCCACTTCTGCGATACGCTTAAATGAGGGGTTACCGTTTGGTGAGAGTGATTTATAAAGTGATTCGCGAGAAATGCCAGCACGTTTTGCAATAACAGTCATCCCGCCAGAGGCTTCGATCACATGCCGTAAGGCGAGCATGAACGCCTCATAGCCTCCTGGCTCGTCAATTTCAATGAAAGCCTGGTGAAGATAGACGGGCGCGAAATCCGGAGAATCTTTCAGGAGTTGTACCATTGCGTCATCATGAAGTACTGATTTAGCCATTGCGATTTCCTCTTATATTCTGCGCTTGTAGTCGTTGAGGTACTCAACGGCCCTTTCAATGTCTGCATTTTGCTTTTTTTTCGTTCCAGTCAATAGCACCAGACTTACTGCGCCATCTGCCGGATCGGAGACTTCACTAAAATAGACACGATAGCCGGGTCCCCGGTCAATTCTGAGCTCTGACACACTCTCTCTGCATGGTTTGCAATCGCCATAGTTACCCGTCGACATTCTGGCGACACGCGTGGCAATCATGGCTTTTGCTATGGGATCTTTCAAACTTCGCAGATATGCATCAAAAGGATCATATCCATCAGCTGTAATGTAGTGTTTAACGTTAGCCGTTATTGTAGCCTGTAGTTTACGATAAGCAAAGCATTGTAATCTTCAGGCTACGACAGGCAATTGTTTGCATCGTAATAACTGAGTGGGAAGATAATTTTCAGAAAGCGGATCGCAAAAACGAGAGATTTGGCAGGGGGGGATTATTGAACAACGCTGTGGCCGGGCAAACGCAGCGCTGCCCGGCAATACTTATCAGTGGGTCGCTTCGCCAATCAGTGCACCCGTGCCCGCACCCACGGCCGCTCCTTTCAGCACACTCTTGCCCGTCACGGCAGCCGCTCCTGCGCCAACGACGGCACCCACGGCACCCCCCTTACGTGCGTCTTTACCTTTTTCGCCGTTTTTGAACATGGCACCTGTACCTGCGCCAACAACGGCACCGCCGACGGTGGATTTCAGATCTTTGCCTGTGGCCGCGCCAATGGCGGCGCCCGCTACCGCGCCAGCGGCGGTTTTGTCGATGGCCATTCCCGAGGTGGAAAAAAGGAGAGCGCTGATGACCAGCGTTGTTTTAATAAGTTTCATAACAGATCCTTTGTGACTGCTGTCGGTTGATACGTCGTTTCTCACATCTGCGCGAGAAAAACGTCCAGATAGTGCCAGCAATTGCGGCTCAACCTTTAGGCTAATCATGCCCCTGGCAAGGATCTCATCTGCCGGGCGGTGGCCCGCCCGGCAAAGCATTACGCCTGACGCTTGTCTTCCGTGTTGGTATCGAAGTCGCTCGCCGCGTGGCGTTCGTGCAGTTGCTCGTTCAGCTCGCCGCTGGTGCGGTTAACGATGCGTCCACGCTTCACGGCATTGCGGTTCGCCACGTCTTTCGCCCAACGCTGGACGTTGGTGTACTTTTCGGCATCCAGGAACTCGGCGGCGTTATAGACGCTACCCAGGGCCACGCAGCCAAACCATGGCCAGATCGCCATATCCGCGATGGTGTACTCCTCGCCCGCCACGTAACGGCCGCGCGCCAGCTGTTTATCCAGCACGTCGAACAGGCGTTTGGCTTCCATGGTAAAGCGATCGATCGCGTACTCAATTTTCACTGGCGCGTAGTTGTAGAAGTGACCAAAACCGCCGCCCAGGAATGGCGCCGCGCCCTGCAGCCAGAACAACCAGTTCAGCGTTTCGGTGCGTCCCGCCGGATCTTTCGGCAGGAAGTGACCAAACTTCTCTGCCAGATAGAGCAGGATATTGCCGGATTCAAAGACGCGCGTTGGTGGGGTCGTGGAGTGATCCCGCAGCGCCGGTATTTTCGAGTTCGGGTTCACTTCAACGAACCCGCTGGAGAACTGATCGCCCTCGCCGATGCGGATCAACCAGGCGTCATACTCCGCGCCCGTCACGCCCAGCGCCAGCAGCTCTTCAAGCATGATGGTCACTTTCTGGCCGTTAGGTGTTCCCAGCGAATAAAGTTGCAGCGGATGGGAGCCCACGGGGAGATCTTTCTCATGCGTCGCGCCCGAAATCGGGCGGTTAATATTGGCGAACGCGCCGCCGCCGTTCTTTTTCCATTCCCACACTTTCGGTGGCTGATAGGTGTTTTCGTCTGACATGTTGGCCTGCCTCTTTGGTGTTGTGTTGAGGCAGTTTAGCAGGTGGCAGGGGAACCGTTTAACGATGCGAGCGTAATGGACAGGGCAGGTGTATGATAATTCCACCTCTGTCAGGTTAATTACAACGTGCAGACGACGACAACCCTTCAAAAAATTGCCGCCTGCCTGTTTTAGGTTGGATACATGCGTAAAGGAAAGTTAAGCAGTGATGCGCCATTCGGGACGTTGTTAGGCTATGCGCCGGGTGGTGTGGCGATTTACTCCTCAAATTACGGCAGTCTGGACCCGCGAAAATACCCGGAAGATGCGGATTTTCGCAGTTATATCGGCAACGAATACATGGGCCACAAATGGCAGTGTGTTGAGTTTGCCCGCCGTTTCCTGTTCCTCAACTATGGTTTCGTGTTTACCGACGTCGACATGGCGTGGGAGATCTTCTCCCTGCGCTTTTTGCGTCAGGTAGTGAACGATAACATTCTGCCCCTTCAGGCGTTTGCCAATGGCTCGAAGCGTGCGCCGCGCGCCGGGGCGCTGCTGATCTGGCAAAAGGGCGGAGAGTTTCATGAGACCGGCCACGTGGCGGTAATCACCCAGCTTCTGGACGACAAGGTGCGCATTGCAGAGCAGAACGTCCTGCACTCCCCGCTGCCGCTCGGGCAGCAGTGGACGCGCGAGCTGCGGCTGAGCGTGGAGAACGGATGTTACACAATCCATGACACCTTCAGCGACACGGAAATTCTCGGCTGGATGATCCAGACCGACGACACGGAACACAGCATTCCCCAGCCGGAAATCGACGGCGAACTGCTGAAAATTCGCGGTGCGCGGCTGAAAAACAAACGTCAGTTCGACGGAAAATGGCTCAACGAAAATGACGCGCTGCAGCAGGCGTATATCCGCGCGAACGGTCATGTGATCAATAAAGATCCCTGCCAGTACTTCACCATCACCGAAAGCGCCGAGCAGGAGCTGATCAAGGCCACCAACGAACTGCACCTGATGTACCTGCACGCGACGGACAAGGTGCTGAAAGACGACAATTTGCTGGCGCTTTTCGACATTCCCAAAATCCTCTGGCCGCGCCTGCGCCTCTCCTGGCAGTGGCGTCGTCACCATATGATCACCGGCCGTATGGATTTTTGCATGGATGAGCGCGGGATTAAGGTCTACGAGTACAATGCCGACTCCGCGTCCTGCCATACCGAGGGCGGGTTGATTCTCGAAGAGTGGGTGAAAAACGGTTATCGCGGCCACGGTCATAACCCGGCAGAAGGGTTGCTGGAAGAGCTGACCGGCGCGTGGAAACACAGCCACGCGCGTCCGTTCGTGCACATCATGCAGGACAACGATGTCGAAGAGGATTATCACGCGCTCTTTATTCAGCGTTCACTGTTGCAGGCCGGGTTTGAAACCAAAATTCTGCACGGGCTGGGGGCGCTGAGCTGGGATGCTGCCGGGCAGCTGATTGACGACGAAGGTCGCCACGTCAACTGCGTGTGGAAAACCTGGGCGTGGGAAACGGCGATAGAGCAAATCCGCGAGGTCAGCGAAACCGAATATGCCGCCGTGCCGATTCGGACCGGACATCCCGAGGGTGAAGTGCGCCTGATCGACGTCCTGCTGCGTCCGGAAGTGCTGGTCTTTGAGCCGCTGTGGACGGTGATACCGGGTAACAAAGCCATTCTGCCGGTACTGTGGCAGCTTTTCCCGAACCACCGTTACCTGCTCGACACCAATTTTGAGGTTAACGACCTGCTGAAACAGACCGGTTATGCCGTCAAGCCGATTGCCGGACGCTGCGGCAGCAATATCGATCTCATTAGCGCCCAGGACGAACTGCTGGATAAATCCAGCGGCAAGTTTATCGATCGCAAAAACATTTACCAGCAGCTGTGGTGCCTGCCAAACGTTGACGGCAAGTACATTCAGGTCTGCACCTTTACCGTCGGCGGGAACTACGGCGGCACCTGTCTGCGCGGAGATGACTCGCTGGTGGTGAAGAAAGAGAGCGATATTGAACCGCTGATTGTGGTGAAGGATAAGTAACTCAGAACCGCTCGAAATAGCTCCCCGCAGACCATTCTGCGGGGACGTTTCTTCACTCTTCTTCCTCGTCCTGTTGACTGATCTTTAGATCAATAATACGGCCAATCCGATCGTGATAGACCGTCAGCAGGTTGTACTGGCTCATCTCGGAGATGATCTGTGGTGAGACATTAAAGCTGCGGGCCAGCTCCTCCTGGTGAAAATAGCCCGGCTGACGACGCCTCACATGCGTGCGGCGGCGGTTGTACTGATACCACAAAATCAGCAGCCATCCGTTAAGCGCGGCGAACAGCAAATAGATCAACACCGTATTAAAGGAGGCAATAATGACGCTCCACCGGTGTTCACTCTCTTCGGTTAACTGCATCCACAGCCTGGCATACAGGAAAAACAGAAATCCTCCCCACGCCACCAGAGTTAACGCGGCATCGAAAAGACGTGGTAACAGCCGATGTTCAGTCAAAATTAAGGTATTTTCGTTCATTGAATGCTTCCTTTTCCCCGGTCCGGACTGATCCAGCGCGCGCGGGCACGCTGACGTTTAAGCATGACTTTCGGAAACGCGACGAGGGTAGTGAACAGGCCAATCATCCAGTACATCATCGGGAACCAAATCACCCAGAAAAGCGAGCTTGCCACCTTCCGCTCGTATCGCCGCTCGATGAACAAACTGACCAGGAACTGCAGCAGGCACATGACGCCCAACAGCAGACCGGTGAACGCGGGTGGGAACAGGGTCTCAACGGTCAGCCTGGCGGGAATCGGCGCGACCTGGCTGATAATGAACAGCAGTACCGTCATCGCGTAAGCGAACGCCCACAGCGTGGACAGCGCGTACTCCAGAAACAGGGGCCACATGCGATGATGCTCCCAGCGCACAACCTTGCGAAGGTTGACCAGAAACACCTCCGCGCCGCCCTGAGCCCAGCGCAGGCGCTGTTTCCACAGGCCTTTGAGCGTCTCCGGCATCAGGATCCAGCACAGTGCCCGCGGCTCGAAAAAGATATCCCAGTGGCGTAGCTGAAGCTTCCAGCTTATGTCGATGTCTTCCGTGATCATATCCGGGCTCCAGTACCCGACGTCCGCCAGCGCCTGGCGGCGAAAGGCGGCGATGACGCCGGACACGGTAAAGACCCGGCCATAGATCCGCTGCGTGCGTTTGATAAGGCCAATAATGGACGAGAACTCGCCCACCTGAATGCGCCCAATCAGCGAGGATCGCGTGCGAATGCGCGGATTGCCGGTGACCGCGCCGACGTGAGGATACTGAATCAGCGGGGCTACCAGATAAACCGCAGTGTCGCGGTCGAGCAGGGCGTCGCCATCAATGCAGACCAGCAGATCGCCCCGGGCTGCCGCGGCACCCGCTTTTAGCGCGACGGCTTTTCCCTGGTTCTCCGCGAGGTTAATTACCCGCAGGCGCGGCTGCTCCTGCGCCAGCTGCTGCAGCACGTCCGCCGTGTTATCAGAAGAGCCATCGTTAATGGCGATAACCTCTATATTCTTATACCGCTGATCCAGCGCGGCGCTGATGGTCTCTCTGGCGTTCCTTTCCTCATTGAAACAGGGGATCAGAATGGAAATAAGCGGCTCGCCAGCGAGCGAGGGTGGCGGGGTCTCTTTATCCCACGACCAGTGGCGTTCAAGCTGAAACCAGAAATAGAGTCCGCCGGTGACCCAGAGCACGGACATGAACAGCGGCCAGAAGAACACAAAATCCAGAATCAGTTCGCCGGTAAAGAGGGCGGCCACGCCTAAAGGCAACCCGAATACCAGACACAAAATAGAAAAAGCGATGATGCGATCAGTCATTGTCAGGGTACCAGTAGGAAGAAAATTCAGGCCTGATGCGGGAGATATCAGGCTGATTGTTGATGAAATCGTCGGGGTAGTAGCCGTAGTTTTTGACGCCGTTCAGCTGGAGAACGCGCATCCACTGGACAAGCTGTTTATCGGAAACGGCACGCTGCGGTTTTTGCTCCCAGTCTCTGGCCTGCAGTTCGAAAATGGTTTTATCGAGCGCGCCGGGACGAGCGGCGACCACGTTAACCAGACGCGTCAGCCAGGCGTCGCTTTCGTTCGCCGGAACGGACTCCATCAGCGGCATGGCCATCGGCACCGTCCAGTCATAGGCCGCCAGAAAATCATCAAAATTCTGTGCAAACCAGGCTTCGCTTTCAGGCTCAAGGATGGGTAAGACGAACATATTGCGTGCGGTTTTGATCTGCGGTCCCCGGATGTGCTTCACCGCCTGGCCCAGCGCACGGGTAAAGCCCATCAGCAGACGGCTTTTCTGACGCGTTGTGTCCTGAGCGGCGTCTTGTCCGGCATCGTCAACGTCCGTCAGCACCGCATCGTCATGGAACAAAATCCCATTGAAGGTGCTATAGCGGGCCAGATCTTCATAGATGTCCGTCACCTGCTGGCGAACCTGCGGGTTCCACGGGGAGAGCCGGATATAAGGTTCAGTGGCCTCGTGCAGCTGGCCCGTTTGACGATCCCGACGCTGCACGCGCGGCAGGGAGGGATCGAGATCGAACGAGAGCACCGGCATCCACGCGAAGACTTTCACCCCCGCACGGGTCTGGAGCTGCCAGGAGACAAAATTGAACAGATCGGCGCGGACCGGAAGCCGACGGTTGGGAAAATAGAGCGCGTTGATCCGGCCATCGCCCTGCGGGTCGGCAAACGCCTGCAGGAAAACATGGCTGATTTTCATGTCGTAAACTCGCTGGATCAGCCTGTTGATATTTTGGGTTTGCTGGGCCGGATCGGGATCGTAAACGTAGTCGAGGTCGACGTGCATGACGCGAACGGGATCGTGTTCCTGGATCTGGCTGACCGAACTGGCAAAGGTTTTTAGCGAAGGATTACCGGCGATCAGCAGACGGGGAATGTTGCCAGGGTCATTTACGTCCCCCAGACCGTCTTCCAGCGTAAAGGCCAGCTGGTAACCCTGTTGTCTGGCGATGGCGAGCGACGTACCGTTGGCGGCACCGTAAGGCCAGACCCAGGCGCGCGGTGCTTTGCCCGTCACCTGCGTGATTTTCTCGGTCACTTTATGCACGTCGTCGCCGATCCGCTGGCTGAACTGCCGATCGGTTTCATAGCGGCCCGTCGCCTTATCGTAAAAGCGATTGGCGATGGCAGGCTCGCGGCTTCCCTGAGGGTTAGCCACGATACCGTAATGGGAGGCCCAGGTATGTGAGCCGATCTCAATCAGCGGAGACTGGCTGAGCTCGCGCACCATGTCCCACGTTGCGAAGCGATCGCGGGGCGTCATCAGACCACCAAAATTGACCTTTTGATTTGCTGGCGTGTCCACCCAACTGCCTACCGGTGCCCACAGGGCAGGGACGTTCCAGGCCTGAAGCAGTGGCCAGACGCGGGTATAAAAGCTGCTGTAGCCGTCGTCAAAACTGAGCAAAACGGCTTTCGGCGGCAGCGTTTTTTTTCCGTCATGGGCATCCAGAATGTCCTGCACGCTGATGGCGTGATAGCCGTTATGCAAAAGCCAGCTTATTTGCTCGTTTAACGCGCTGGTGCGAACGGAGAGGTAGCGCTGATCGGCGGCATCATCTTCGACGTCGTGGTAGGCCAGCACCAGAAATCGATTCGTTGGCCAGGGCTTGCTCGCCTCCAGCTGGGGTCTCTCTTTGGGGGCAATAAACGGGAGTGCCTGGGCGCAAATGCTCGCGCTGAGGCAGAACCAGCCAATGAGTATCACACTCACGGAAAAACGTATGTACAGCATATTCATCCTTAAAAGCGTAAAGTCGCATCAAACGTGACGGAGAGATTGCTCTCGCGCTTGCCGTCGTAAGGGCGTTTATCCCAGTTCAGCATCACGCCGGTATCGATGACGTTGTTCCACTGGATGCGTTGTCCGTAGCCCAGCAGGGTGATGGCCCCGGCGGACTGGTTTTTCTGCCAGTAGCTGCCGCCGCCTGCCACGAACTGCTGGCTCCAGAGGGTGTCGTAATGGCGATACATCTCATGATCGACGGACAGAGCGGCCGTTACGGACAGATCCCGCGCCGGGTTGTAATAGAGCGTGTCCCGCAGGCTGTTTTTACTGGCGGCGATCCCCGGTTCGAGATCCAGCGTCAGGGACGGGGTTTGCCAGAGACGCTCCTTACCCGTAAGGGTGTATTCCTGACGGTGGTTGTGGTCTGAGAAGCGGCTGACGGCGGCGCTAAACTGATACTCACGTCGCTCGTTTTGATACCAGCGCACGCCGCCTTCCCCCCGGTTGGCGCTAATCCCGTTGCGTAATGCCCGTAAGGGCGTGGTGCGAGATACGCGTTCAAGGCTGCCGCTGAGCTGCCAGTTATCGGTGAGAAAGTAAGTTGTGGAAAGGCGAGCCCCCGGCTTGTTCGCGCCGTGATAGCGGTTGCTGGAGAGCTCGGCTTCGAGCTGGAGGTCACGAGGCCGCCATTCCACGCCGCCCAGGAGGTGGCGGCTGGTGCCTTTGCCTTCATCGAAATTACCCTCTGCATAGCGGGTGCCGGCAAACAGCCGCCAGTTATCCGCAACTGGCGGGCCATAGAGCGTGGCGTCCCAGTTCAGGTCGTGCGTACCGCTGACGGGGTTATCGGAGTGCAAACCCTTGCTCGCATTGAGGCGAAGCTCGGACATATGATGAACCGTTCTGAGCCTGTCCAGACGACGGGCACTGCGATCGACCGGTGCGCGAGCAAGCACGTCGTCGGCCAGTAAATCCATCTCTTGCCACTCCTGTAGATCCATGGCGACGTAAGCCTGCTGTTGCTCAAGCTCCAGATTTGATGGCTCCAGTGCCTCCGCCATTTTCAGCTTCTGCTCGGCCGCACGCGGCAGGCCCCGCGCCTGTAGCAAAGTGGCGTAGTCAATCTGCAATCCCTGGTTGCCCGGCGCCGTTGTCGCCAGACGCTGAGATAGCTTTTCGGCTTCAGGCAGGGCGTGGGTCGCCAGCAGATAGTTAAAACGGAGAGACTGCCCGGTGAGCCATCGATCGTTCGGCTGAGGGGTAGGGGAACCGAAATCGTAGCGGGTCCAGGGGACGTTACGGGTCTGGCGCTCTACATACTGGCGGGCGGCCCGATACTGCCCGGTATCCAGCCAGGCGTAGAAAAGCGCGTGCTCTTCGTCCTGCGGATCGGCGGCGTATTGCGGATAGCGTTGCAGAAGCGAGAAGGCGGCATCGGCGTTTTTCTCCTGCAGATACGCGGAGATAACCCAGCCGATTGCCCAGTCCGGCACCGGGTGCTGCGCTGCCGTAAGATCCTGATACTCGCTGATGACCCGCGGATAATCAGCATGGGCGTACAGCGCGCCGAGCCGGTCTATACGCGCAAGGATGACATCTTCCGCCGCCTGCGGCTCGCTTTTCCAGCGAGAAAGCAGAATGTCGTAACGATTCAGCGCAGATTGCGCAAGCTGCAGGCGCTCCTTTTCTGTTCTGCCTGGCACATCGGCAAGGCGAACCCTTTCGGCGGCGGCGTTACGTTCAAGACGGCGACGCTCCGCCGGGGACAGCGGCACCCGCTGTGAAAGTACGAGCGCGGGGGTATTCACGCGGTTATCCGTCAGGGCGTCGACAAGCTCGCTGAGCAGGACATTATTCTCTGGCACGGTAGCCAGTGCGCGCGTGTCCGCCAGAAGCCGATCCCAGCTTTTTCCCTGACGTAACCAGACATACGAGAGCGTCTGAAGATGCGCCTGAGTGGGGTTTTGGGTGACCAGCTGCCGGGCTTCCTGCAGCGCGAGTGCATCCATGCGGGCATCGGCCAGGGTTTTGATATAGCCGATACGATAATCATCGTTATTCGGCGCAAGGCTGCACGCCTCTTTCCAGAGCGATAAGGCTGGCTGCCACGCTTTTTGATTTCTCCTGGCCTGGGCAACGGCAGCAACGCCGCGAGCGGGCAGCGGCATATAAATGCCATAACGCTGCCAGACCTCAATCACCTCATCATCATGACCTGCCCAGGATGCCACCTGTAACCAGTCTGCGACCTGTTCAGGCGTCAGGGCGTGCTGTTGCTGATAATGCTGCAGATAATCAAGAAACGGCGTGTAATTACCGTTACGCGCCTGTTGAATCTGTTGTTCATAAACGGATTCCGTTGCCTGAACCAGAACAGGAAAGAGTAATAACAGTAACAATAATCCTGGGGTGCGATAAAAGAATAACGTATTGAAGCGAAGCGATCTTTCCATATCTATTTGCCATTTGTTTATCATGAATCCATTGCATAACACGGCTGCCTTTTAACTGTGCGTTAAAGGCGATAAATGAGAACATTAAATCTGAATGCAGTAACGTTATGGGGTACTTACTTAAAGGTAATTATGGATCCTTATCTCGGTGGATTGGGTAAACGGTAATGTACACCTGATATGTTGCCGGATAAATATGGTGAATAGAGGGTGGGTGGTTTTGAGATAATTCTGTAGTGAGCGGTTTTTTAAGATTATATTGAAGGGATTTTGTATTTATAACATTATGATATTTAAGTATTTTATTTTTATTGTGACAAATTTGTTTATATTTTTAATGAGGCCTGGAAGCATCAATTAAAGTACTTTCTTGTGCATGTTTGGGAAGTTTCATGACAAAAATTCTTAATGTTTAGCGAAGTGTCTTTTCTGAGATTGTTTTTTATTTATAATTAATGTCAGACATTGAATGATGGTCTACAGGAAGTCTTACTCATCAATGTGTGTATTGAGGGATGCTCAAAGCCAGAATACATTTGTCGTTAATATAACAGCGCTATAAAACGAAGGCGGCCTTCTCTCGGAAGGAGCGTTCTTGCTTTAATCTAAAAGGGATGGTTAGTGGCAACTTCAATAGTGTTAGTGACTCAGGATCGCTATCTTGTCAGGGGCATGAGGCTTTTTTTTCCAGATATTATCCTGCTCGACTCGATTGACAGAAACATATTTGATAATGGTGCCGACGAATACTCTGTATTGATTGATAGTCGTTCTCCGCTCCGTTTATATGATTACCTGATACGCCATCCGGCCAGAACAAGGAAAACGATCTGCTGCGTTATGCTGGATATGCGACATCGCGAAGAGAATCTACTCAGTATGAAGTTGTTTATGAACACGTCGCTCACCGCGCCGGATATGGCGTCGCTGTTTAATCTGGTGCTCAACATGAAGGGCAGGCGTCTGACAACCAAATGGCTGCTTAACTTACGGCTTAGCACGCACGAGGCGATCATGCTGCGGTTGCTGAGGGCAGGGATGTCGATGGAAGCCGTTGCCGATGAGCTGAATACGTCGGTGAAAAGCCTCTACCGCAAACGAACGGCGCTTTCGGAACGGCTGGGGGCGGAGAACTTCAATGAGGCGTGTTTGTTTATCTTTAAAAATAAACTGCTGGATGTGATTGGGAACGATCCCTGAATGCGTCAGAAGCTAAAAGCAAACACCCGCCACGAGGGCGGGTTCATTGAATGGATATAATTCAGAACGACCAGCGCAGATTCGCGTTAACCGAATTGACGCGGGTATCCGCACCATATTGCCCCTGATAACCCACATCCAGGGTCGCAGCACGCGATAGTTGTACGCTCACGCCGATATCGCCCACCATCACGTCCTCATCCACGGCCTGCCCCTGTGTAATGAACGCGTCGCTGCCCGCAAACGCCATGCGCGAAGAGGTATTCTTATCGCCATATGCGTGCTGCCAGCCTAACGAACCGTAGAGGTTAACGTTATTCGGCAGCTCGGTCACGCCACGCACCCCGAGGGTAGAATAGAAGGTGTTCATCGTTTCGTTATTTACGCTCAGCGCGGCAGCACCGCCGTCTTCCCTGAAACTGTCAGTATGCAGTCGAATCCAGGACAGGTTAATAAAGGGTTCAACATTCATCGCTGGCTGGCCGAAACGGTAGCCCGCTTCGGTGAACGCCAGCAGTGAGTTGGCGTCGTAATCCGACTTCAGCCGATCCGAGAAGCCGCTAAAATAAACATTTCGCTCGCCTTCGATCTTGTGCCAGGTGTAGCCCAGCGCACCGCGAAGAGAGAACGCATCCTGTTGACCTGCCGCATAAAGACCAAGGTGATAATTGTCGGTATTCGTTGAGGAACGACGGCTGTCGACGTCGTAATCACCGCGGCTGTAGCCGAAGTAGCCACCGACACGTACGTTATGGTCCGCCAGCTTGCGGTCCGCCCCCAGCAGGAAGCCAGTAGTGTTGCCGTCCAGCTTGCCCACATTACCGTCGCCGCTGTTTCGGCTCCAGGAGCTGAAGGTCTGGCCCCAGACGCCATTGTTTTGCGGTTCCGGCTGCTGCACCAGCGACATCGCTAACGGCGGTATCGGCAGGCTATCGTTATCAAACGCGCGCTGCATACGCTGGTTTAACACGTTAAACACCTGCGTGCTGCCGGCGATGAGATTGGACTGCATTGACGGATAAACTTCACCGGAAAGCTGGTTGAACGCCTCGCGCGCTTCCGGCGCGCTCAGCACCAGGAGAGAGTTATAAAGCGCCAGCGACGAGCCGCTTTGCGTCAGCGTGGAGAGCGCGCCAGCGGTATTCCACTGGTTGCTGCTTTTGGCCACGGTCTGGAAAATTCCCGGCTTGCCGCTGCCAGGATTTTCACCGCCCGGGTTCTCACCGCCGGGGTTTTCGCCTCCAGGATTCTCGCCGCCGGTCTCTTTCTGCGCGATGGTCAGATCAACGG
Organism: Enterobacter cloacae complex sp. IR5458; assembly: GCF_049238025.1. NCBI lineage: Bacteria > Pseudomonadati > Pseudomonadota > Gammaproteobacteria > Enterobacterales > Enterobacteriaceae > Enterobacter > Enterobacter cloacae complex sp. IR5458. The sequence continues at coordinate 41,195 of NZ_JBMKIF010000014.1, read as the reverse complement.
CGTCGGTGCTCTGCTTGAGCGCCACGTCCAGGAAGGCGGATTTGGAAATCGCTCCGGCAAACTGACCGTCAATTCCCGCGTCGGAGGTTAAAATACGATAGCTTTGGCCTGTTTTGTAGCTGGTTTGAGGATCCAGCGCGGTGACCTGTACTTTAGCCTGATCGCTGATGGTCGTTTTGCCTGATACCAGTAGTTGGTCGCTGCGGCCATCACCGGCGATATCGACGTCATAGAAAGACTCGCCCACAAAATTCAGATACCGTTTCAGCGTCAACGTGCCGATGTCGCCATCCCCTGGAGAGATATGCCCGCCGGACAGGATCTCGGTCTGGCCCAGCGTGCCGTTCCCCCCCAGTGTGCCGCCGGCCTTGATTGACGCGGCGCTGCTGTAACCCTGCCCGTTGTTAACGTCGGATCCTGCCGTCGCGTTGAGGATCAGCGTACCGCCGTTCTCGGCGCTAAGGGTCTGAACATCAAAAATATCGTCTTCTGGCTGGGTGTTGATGTTGCTGGCAATAATGACTTTGCCACCACGCGCGGTCACGTTCGCCTGAAGGGCCGAAAGATCGCCGTTCAGCGTTGTCTGCCCGGAAGTATTGATCACCTCACCTTCGCCGCTCATTTTGTTGCTGAAGACGTAATTTTCGTTGGTATGGTTGAAGTAGACATAGCTGCCGAATAGCCCGCCCCGTAGGCTGATCGCCGTGTTCGAATCGAGGGTACCCGCGCCGCCGGCTGTGCCAAGTGTTGGCTCAGTCAAACCCGTGCCGGTGTCCATGTTGCCTCGGCTGCCGATGATTAGCGCGCCCCGGTTCGAGCCAGAACCCGATTCCCCCACGATCAGCGTATTGCTGCCAGCGGAAAATGAACCACCGTCTATAACCGACAGCACGCCATTGCCATAATCACCCACGCTCACATTACTGTCGCTGGTAAAACGCGAGTCTTTGCCCGCAATAACCAGCTCAGCAGTCTTCCTGGCCCCGGATACGCCCGCCACCTGCACGCCTCCAACGGTAACTGCCCCGCCGTTCAGCACGTCCAGATCGCCATAAAGCGACAGCGTACGGCCAACATTCCACTGGGAACCGCTCCCCGTGACGGTGGCTTTCGGGCTCAGCGTGTCGGTTTCATCCGGCCCGGTACCATTCCCAATGCGCGCATCATAGGCGGTACTGAGCGCGGCGCCGTCTTCAATCAACAGCGTGGATCGTGCACCCAAATCGGTGCCTACGCTAAGAAAGTTACTGGTCACACGAGACCCGGCGCCCGTGGCGATAAGGTGGCTATCGTAGCCGCGGGTGGTGCCGACAACGATCTCCTTTGCGCTGGCGAGCGCGCCCTCTTCGACGCGGAGGGTGCCGAGGCCAAGATTGAGGTCGCCGCGCAGGACGTATTGATCGTTCACTGCGTTAAGTTCTGCGTTTGGCCCACGGACCGTGACCATGCTTTCATAAATTTGCCCGTCGAACAGCCGACCGATATTGATGTTATAGGCGGTGATTTTGCCATTATCGATCAGCAGGTTTCCGCGTTGATTACGTCCAACGTAAACATCTCCGGTATAACCCAGCGTGTCGGTAATACGCGAGTCGCCATCAAAAATTGCATCCGCTGCACGTGCGAAATCGGCAGGTGAAAGCAGTAACAGCGGAGCGGAAAATAGAGCGAGGTAAAGTCTGGAAAGCGGCGTCTTAACCGCTAGCAGATGCGATGTAGAGTTATTCACGGGCTATCTCCGTACTCATTAGCGTGATGTCGGGAAAATCGTTTTTATATGAAAACTCAGATACGTGAGAAAATGTAAAAGGCGTTATTTATGTACGCCTTTTAATTTGGGGTTAATTATTTATGTGTGACAACAGGTGTACAGGTTGGCGCGCTCAGCGTCGGTGCGGATCCCAAAATCCCGGGCATCATCATCGATGAGCAATCGAAAATACGCCCTTTTTCCGTCGTAGCGCGATAAGATAGTTTTTGCCCTCCCAGTGCGTCAGGTTGGGCGCCATTAACATTGGTCACTGTTATTTCATCCGATGAGCCCAGACCCAGCATTTTAGCGGTCTCTGCCTGCAGCAGTGGAATGGCCTGATCGGTTTTCAGCGTGGAACAACCGGCCAGCATCAACGTAACGGTTAAAAATATTAGTGGTTTTTTCATAAATTATCCTTTATATCCAATCAGTTAATTTCACTGATTGTATTTATGTTTTCTATTACCCAAATCAGCGAATAATATATTTCCCTTTCCTAATCGAAAAAACCCTCCTAAAGTAGGGTGGGTAGATAATAATTCATCCGTACTCTCAGAGATGCGAAGGTAAAAGGAGGACCCTTTGGGACAGAATTATGCGTTGGTCGTTGATGACCATCCATTGGTAGCAAGCGGCATCGCCAATTTTCTGATTACACAATGCCGATTTAAGCAGGCGTATGTGGTGACGAATGAGGAGGATTGCTACCGTCAAATTAGGGATAATGGCCCGCCCCGTTTGCTGGTAATCGATTTTTGGCTTTCGTCCGGAACAGCATTGAAATTACTCAAAGAGATAAAACAACTTTACCCACAGGTGCGGCTCCTGGTGGTTAGCGGGGACGACAATAATGATCTCTGGCGGAAAATTCACGCTGCCGGGGGACATGGTTTTGTATTGAAAAGTGAGCCTCCTGAAATTTTCTCACAGGCTGTTTTTGCACTCGCTGATAATCAGACCTGGTTTCCTGAGGGAAACGAATTTTCCGTGAATAAGAATAATGAAAAACTCAATAAATTTAACTTAACGCCGCGGCAAATAGATGTGTTAAATATGATTATGCGCGGTCTGCCGAATAAACGCATCGCCGCACAGCTTTCAATTTCAGAACCCACAGTCAAAGAACACATCAGCAATATTTTGAAAAAGATTGGTGTTAACAGTCGGGTCGAAGCCATCACGCTTCTGCATGGCAAACAGGAACCGTCGGAATGAGATTTTTCCTGAGCTTACAAAACGATGGGATCTCTCCTGCTGCGCAGATCCGTTTGTTAAACAATACCTTTCTGCGGCTGGTATTCAGTTTTAGCGCAGTGCCCTTTGTCGGTATTCCTTTTGCCATCTGGATTTATATGCTTGGGGATGACCTTGGCCCAACGATAACCTGGATTATTATTTATCTGATATGCGCTGTGGCGATACGAATATTGCATCGACGCTATCAGCGCGAAGCGAAAGAATATGTTGAAAAGGACCTCCTGCAACGCTGGCTTCCGCGCATTAATAATGTCGCCTTTATTCACGGACTGGGAATTTCATCACTCTATTTAATTACTCCTAAAACGCAGAACTTTGACTTTTTCCTGCTACTGAATATCAGCATCGCCGCTATCGTCGCGGCCAATGCGACGCATCTGACCCCGGTTATTAGCACCTTTACGCGCTTTTTCTTCGCCTCGTGGGGGGTACTGAACCTCGGTATTATCTGGCGACTGGATGAGCTGATGTTCATCGTACTGATGCTGAACCTGCTTTACGGCTTTGCGATTTACCGCCATGCGTTAACTTCACATGCGTTCTTTATTCAGCAGGCGCTGCTTGAGGAAAAAAGCTCACGCCTGGCGGAACAGTTTCGTCAGGCCAAAGAGGACGCGGAGCAGGCTCTACTGGATAAAAATCAGTTTCTGACAACCGCCAGCCACGATCTTCGCCAGCCCGTACACGCCATGGGTTTTCTGATTGAAGCCATCCTCCACCGAAACCGCGACGACAGCCTGACGCCGCAACTCCTTGACCTGCAGCAGAGCATTCGTTCCGTACATTTGATGCTCAATTCCCTGCTCGATCTCAGCAAAATTGAATCCGGGAATGTACTCTCTGCTCCTGCCAAAGTGGATATCGGCGTTCTGCTCGACTCGGTGATCACACTGTTTCGCGAAGAGGCCAACAGCCGAGCCCTGCGACTGTACACCTGGCGACCAAAACGTCGCATTTACGTGATGGGCGATCCGCTGCTGGTGCGACAATCCCTGATTAACCTGATTCAAAACGCCCTTCGCTACACGCTACGGGGCGGCGTGCTGGTCGCCATTCGACCGCGCGGTGACGAGTGTATGGTGGAGGTGTGGGATACGGGGGTCGGTATCGCCGATGATGAGAAGGGCAAAATCTTTTCACCCTACTACCGCCCCGAGCTGGCCTGGAAGATCGACAGCGCCGGACACGGGTTGGGGCTGGCCGTCGTTGCTCGTTGTGCCAAGCTGATGAAGGTGAAGTACGGGATGCAATCCATTGAAGGTAAAGGCTCACGATTCTGGATGCGTTTCACCCAATTTGCTGGTGAAGAGATCGCACCGGACTCCTCGCCCGCTTATGACCACGCAGCCACGTCGGTGCGCTATGCGCCGCTGCAGGGTTCCTGCCTGGTCGTCGATGACGACCCGCTGGTGACATCAGCCTGGGAGAGCCTGATGAGCATCTGGGGAATCAACGTGCGCTGTGCGGCCTCCGCTGAAGAGGCATTCGCCATAATCGACGACGGCTTCACGCCGTTCGCCGTGCTGTGCGACCAGCGCCTGCGATCCGGCGAAAGCGGGTTCGACATCCTGAAAGCGCTTTTTGAACGTCTGCCGGATATGAGCGGCGCGATAGTCAGCGGCGAATTTAATTCACCGGTTCTGCTGGAAGCTGAGCAGGAAGGGTACCTGGTGCTGCGCAAGCCGCTGGAGCCGGCGAAACTGCATGCGCTGCTGACGCAGTGGTCCGGGTGTCATGGATAAAAGAGAGTGTAGAAGTATTGATTTTGGCGGGCTTAGAATGCAAAAACGGACCTCCGTGGAGGTCCGTTGATATAAATTTGGTGCCCGGACTCGGAATCGAACCAAGGACACGGGGATTTTCAATCCCCTGCTCTACCGACTGAGCTATCCGGGCAACGGGGCGCATTAAACCTGATCTGCTTCCTGCCGTCAACGAAAAATGTTGTTTTCGTTACGGACTGCGCAATCTCTCGCCATTTCGCCGCACTCTTAAGCGAAAAAGCGCGTCCAGAGCGCTGAGAGCGGCATGGCGATCAGCAGCGCGGGCAGCATATTCACCACGGCAAACATCTTAATCCCGCAGATGCGTAACCCGGTCGCCAGCAACAGCAGGCCGCCGACGGCAGTAAAGTCCGCCATCATTGCCGGCGTAGTCAGCGGGAGTATCAGCGCGGCGCAGGTGGCGAGAGCCAGCTGAATCAGCAGCATCGGGACGCAAATTGCCGCGACGGCGATACCGAGCGTGGTGGCAAAAATGGTGGCGGTGAAGAAATCGAGAAACGCTTTCGCAATTAATATGCTCGGATCGCCCGTCATCCCTTCCTGCATCGAACCGAAAATCCCGGTGCCGCTGGCACAAAACAGAATAATGATCGCAACGTAGTTCTGAATAAACGACTCGTGCGAACCGTTTTTCGCCTTACCGGGTCGGGCAATCAGGTTTTTGGCTTTGCCTACCGCGTTATTGATGCCTTTTTCCAGATAGCAAAATTCGCCAATCAGCGCACCGAGCAGCGTTGCCAGCACCATGACGGGCAGGTTGGCGCATTTGATGACTAAAAGGATGCCGATGCCCAGCGAGGCCAGGCCAAAAATAGACGGCATGGAGGTACGAATACGCTCCGGTAGCCGCTGGCTTAACACGCCGCCAAGTATGCCGCCCAGCAGCACTGCGCCGGCGTTGATAAAGGGTCCAATTACCACCGCTAACTCCTGTTACTTAATCATTGGTATTGCATGATTATGACACGCAAAGCGGGCATTACGCTTAGCTTTGGAAGGTTTTGTGCATATTGATTCCTTCTTGCACCTCAAAATAAAAGGTGACATTATTGCGCGAATTTTCTCCTCCCTGTCTCACCGTTCGGTGAGGGTAACTAGCGCCTATGAAAACCATGAAAATTGCCGTCAGCCGCGAGCTGCTCTCCACTGTCTCAACCCACCGTGAAAAGGTGACGCTGGATAACACGGATTTTACCGATGTGGCGGCAGTCGTCATGACAACTGCTGAAAGTCGCAGCGGTATTCTCGCGTTGCTGAAACGCACGGGCTTTCAGTTACCGGTGTTTATTTTCTCGCAGGAGCAAACGGACGTGCCTGACGGTGCTACCGCGGTCATCTCGGGGAAAGCGCAGGAGTTTCTGGAACTGGAGACTGCTGCCAGCCGTTACGAAGAGAATCTGTTGCCGCCGTTTTTCGACACCCTGAGCCAGTACGTGGAGATGGGTAACAGCACCTTCGCCTGTCCTGGTCACCAGCACGGGGCGTTTTTCAAAAAGCATCCGGCGGGACGACAGTTCTTTGATTTCTTCGGTGAGAACGTGTTTCGTGCCGACATGTGCAATGCTGACGTAAAACTCGGGGATTTACTGATCCACGAAGGGTCCGCCAAGCATGCGCAAAAGTTCGCGGCGAAAGTGTTCAATGCCGATAAAACCTACTTCGTGCTGAACGGCACGTCGGCGGCCAACAAGGTGGTGACCAACGCGCTTCTGACCCGCGGCGACCTGGTGCTGTTCGATCGCAATAACCATAAATCTAACCACCACGGGGCGCTGATTCAGGCTGGGGCCACGCCGGTTTATCTTGAGGCTGCGCGTAATCCATTTGGCTTTATTGGCGGGATTGACGAGCACTGTTTTGATGACGCGTACCTGCGCGATCTTATCCGCGAGGCTGCGCCGGAGAAAGCCGACGAGGCGCGTCCGTTCCGCCTGGCGATCATCCAGCTTGGCACCTATGACGGCACGATCTACAACGCCCGTCAGGTGATCGACAAGATCGGCCATCTGTGTGATTACATCCTGTTTGACTCTGCCTGGGTGGGCTACGAGCAATTTATTCCGATGATGGCGGAAACGTCTCCGCTGTTGCTGGAGCTGAACGAGAACGATCCTGGCATTTTTGTGACCCAGTCGGTGCATAAGCAGCAGGCCGGGTTCTCGCAAACGTCGCAGATCCATAAAAAGGATAACCACATTCGTGGCCAGGCGCGGTTTTGCCCCCATAAGCGGCTGAACAATGCATTTATGCTTCACGCCTCCACCAGTCCGTTTTATCCGCTGTTTGCAGCGCTGGATGTGAATGCCAAAATTCATGAAGGCGAGAGTGGGCGCAGGCTGTGGGCGGAGTGTGTTGAGCTGGGCATTGAGGCGCGCAAGGCGATCATTGCCAACTGCCATATGATTAAGCCGTTTATCCCGCCGGTGGTGGCGGGGCGGCCGTGGCAGGATCATCCGACGCACGCCATTGCCAGCGAGCGCCGCTTCTTCAGCTTCGAGCCGGGGGCGAAATGGCACGGGTTTGAGGGCTATGCCCGCGAGCAGTACTTTGTCGACCCGTGCAAGCTGCTGCTGACCACGCCGGGTATTGATGCGGAAACCGGGGAATATACCGGGTTCGGCATTCCGGCGACCATTCTTGCGCACTACCTGCGCGAAAACGGCATCGTGCCGGAGAAATGCGATCTCAACTCAATCCTGTTCCTGCTGACGCCAGCTGAAAGCAGCGAGAAGCTGGCGCAGCTGGTGGCAATGCTGGGACAGTTCGAGCAGCATATTGAAGACGATACGCCGCTGGCGGACGTACTGCCGACTATCTACCAGAAATACCCGGTGCGCTACCGGGATTACACCCTCCGCCAGTTGTGTCAGGAGATGCACGATCTTTATGTCAGCTTTGACGTAAAAGATCTGCAGAAGGCGATGTTCCGCAAAGAAAGCCTGCCTGAGGTGGTGATGAATCCACAGGACGCGAACCAGGCCTACATTCGCGGTAACGTGGAGCTGGTGCGCATACGGGATGCCGAAGGGCGGATTGCTGCCGAAGGGGCGCTGCCCTATCCGCCTGGCGTGCTGTGCGTGGTGCCGGGTGAAGTCTGGGGCGGGGCGGTACAGCGTTACTTCCTGGCGCTGGAAGAGGGCATCAACCTGCTGCCGGGCTTCTCGCCGGAGCTGCAGGGGGTATACAGCGAGAAGGATGCGGACGGGATTAAACGGCTGTATGGGTATGTGTTGAGGTAGTGCGGGCTGCTGCCCTCACCCTAACCCTCTCCCACAGGGAGAGGGAACGTTTCATCAAACCGCACTACGCTTGTACATCCTCCTTGGATGCCCAATCTTCCCGTACAGCATCTCCACGCTCAGAAACCCCGCCTCCACGCAGTGCTCCAGATAGCGCCGGGTAGTGGTTTTACTCAACCCCGTTTCGCTCACCACCTCATCCACGGTAAAGCAGTGCGTCGCCTTGTCGTTGAACAGCGCCTGCACCCGGGCCAGCGTATTCTCCTCAATCCCTTTGCTGCCGTTGTCCTGGCGGTAGTTCTTCGCCTGGAGTTGATACAGTGAATCGACGTTTTGCTGATCGACAATCTTCCAGACGCGCTGCTGTTCGGCAAATTGCACAAAGCGCTCCAGCGACTGGCTGAGGCGCTTCCAGGAAACCGGCTTAAGGATATAGTCAAACGCGCCGTTGCGGATGGCCTGGCTGCAGGTGTCCATATCGCTGGCGGCGGTGATGAAAATCACCGAGCAGTTGGCGCGGGTCAGCATCGGGTTACTGATAAGGGTGATGCCTTTGCCGTCCGGCAGATAGTTATCCAGCAGCATCAGCTGAGGCTGTTTACGCTCAAGCTGAACCTGCGCGTCGGCCAGTGACGAGGCAATCCCCACCAGTCTCAGACGCGGGTGTTTGCTGATGAGCTCCGCGTGCAGCTGTGCCAGTTCGTTCTCGTCTTCAACAATCAGTACGTCGATAAGTTCATGTTGCATAGTCGGTGTCTTCCAGTTGCCGGACGGTTCCCGAGGCCGGGATAAACAATGAGAAAATGGCGCCGCGTGGGGTATTATCGGCAACTTCTATCGCGCCGCCAGCCTGCGTAACGTAGCTTTCGATCAGATACAGACCAATCCCATGATCGCCGCGTGTTTTGGTGGTGATGCCGCGTTCAAAGATCCGCTCACGGATCTCCGGTTTAATGCCTACGCCCTGGTCGGCGACTTCAATAATCAGCTCCTGCTCGCTGAGTTTTATCAGCACTTCCACCGGCGTATGGGGAAGCGGCGAGCGCTGTGTTGCTTCGATGGCGTTATCCAGCAGGTTACCAATAATCGAAATCAACTCTTGCTCCCCAAGCGGCAGGAACGGCTTATCCAGCCGACAGGCCGGGTCGAAACTCAGCTCGACGCCTTTTTCCCGCGCGCGGGCGGCTTTTCCCAGCAGCAGGCCACACAGGGTGGGGGAACTGAAGCGCGACGAGATAAAGTCCAGCAGCTCCTGGGCATGTTCCGACTGCGCCTGTATGTAGCCAATCGCCTCCTCATAGCGGCCCATATGCAGCAGGCCGGAGAGGGTGGTCATCCGGTTTAACTGCTCGTGGCGCATAATGCGCAGGTTATCGACATAGCGTTTTACCTGGCTGAGCTGGGCGCTCAGAGAGTCGATTTCGTTGCGATCGCGGAAGGTGATCACCCAGCCCTGCAGCGAGCCCTCAAGCATGATGTGAACCCGGCTGGCAATCACCGTGAGATCGTTAAAACGGCAAATCTCATCGTGGGTATCTTTAGCCAGCATCGTCTGCGTGTCGAAGAACGGGACCGGGTCGATCACCTGGCTTATCAACTGCCCGCGCAGTTCACGCGCCGGCTGGCTCAGCCCCAGCAGTTTGCGCGCCGCCTGGTTGATCACTTCTATGCGCCGTTCGTTATCAATGGCAATCACCCCTTCGTAGATAGATTCCATCATCGCCTTTTGCTGACGTACCAGCAGGCCGATTTCTCGCGGTTCGAGGGAGAAGATCTGCTTCTTTATACTGCGGGTAAAGAACCAGGAGAAGATAAAGAGGGCCAAAAGCAGCAGCACGGCGGCAATCAGGATATTGACCACTTTACTGACGGTAATGGTATCCAGGTAGCTGGTGAGATAGCCCACGGAAACAATGCCAACCACCTGCCCGGCATCGTTGAAGATAGGGGCTTTACTGCGCAGCGAAATACCCAGTCCGCCTTTACGGATGGTTGTCGTGCTTTTCCCCTGCAGGACGGCCTCATTGTCGCCGCCAACCAGCGTCGTGCCCACTCTGTCGGCAAAGACGGAATGAAAAAGGTGCTTTCCCGTGTTATCTCCAATGACAATAAAGCTGGCATCGCTATGGGCAGCCATTTTCTGCATAAAATCATGGATCGCGGTGATATCTTTTTGTTCAACTTCATTGCGTAATGACGGAATAAGCGCAATCTCCTCCGCCTGTATTTTTGCGCGCGCACTCATTTCCTGATAAAGCTGCTTACCGACATCGGCATAATAATATCCGCCCAGCAACGCAAAAAGCACTGAGAAAAAGGCAACCAGCGAAATAAACAACTTAATCTGGAAAGAGACTTTCATAACTATCACGCAAGGTAGCGACAAAGAACGCCAATATATCATCTTTTTTTCTGTGGCTGCCTGCGCTTTGCCGAAAACTTGTGATCCCTTGCACAGCGGGTGCTGTAAAAGATTTATCCTGAGGGCTTACCTCGTTCAGGCTATATGAATAAATGTTATTTGTTTGTTCAATTCAGAAAAGAAACCATAAAAACCACGATAATAAATAAGGCATAAATCACATTAAATAAAAGAAACCATTAAAACCATAGTGGCCATTAAAACTTCGCTTTTAATATGTCATCCCTCACATAAAGTAAGCCTTTGTGACTCTAAGCTGAACGCACAAAATAACCAAGGGGCTTATTATGAGCACAACTGACGATTCTTTCTCTGTTACCCACGACCCGATTGAAATTCAGCGACCCTCGCTCAAAGAGCGTTGGTGGCATATTATGGATACCTGGAAAATCGGGATTATCCCTCTGCCGCTGTTTGTTCTGGCGGGCGCACTGATTGCGATTGATTGTCTGGGCGGAAAGCTGCCGAGCGACATCGTGGTGATGGTAGCGACCCTGGCCTTCTTCGGCTTTGCCTGCGGTGAGTTTGGCAAGCGCCTGCCGATTGTCGGCAAGCTCGGTGCGGCGGCGATTTGCGCCACCTTTATCCCTTCCGCGCTGGTCTATTACGGCCTGCTGCCGGATGTGGTGGTCGAGTCCACCACGAAGTTCTATAAATCCACCAATATTCTCTATCTTTACATCTGCTGCATTATCGTCGGCAGCATCATGAGCATGAACCGCACAGTGCTGATTCAGGGCTTCCTGCGCATCTTCTTCCCGATGCTGTGCGGTGAAATTGTCGGCATGCTGGTGGGGATGGGCGTTGGTCTCGCGCTGGGCCTGGAGCCGTTCCAGATCTTCTTCTTTATCATTCTGCCCATTATGGCGGGCGGTGTCGGGGAAGGCGCAATTCCGCTTTCCATCGGTTATGCCACCCTGCTGCACATGGACCAGGGCGTAGCGCTCGGCCGCGTGCTGCCGATGGTGATGCTCGGCGGTCTGACCGCGATCATTATCTCCGGTTGCCTGAACCAGCTTGGTAAGCGCTACCCGCACCTGACCGGTGAAGGCCAGCTGATGCCTAACCGCGCCAATGCCGATACCACCGTCTCTCAGCCTGCGTTCTCTGGTAAAGCGGACGTGACCACAATCGCCTCTGGCGCTCTGCTGGCGGTGCTGCTCTACATGCTGGGCATGCTCGGCCACAAGCTCATTGGCCTGCCAGCCCCGGTCGGCATGCTGTTTATGGCGGTGCTGGTGAAGCTCTGCAACGGCGCCTCTCCGCGCCTGCTGGAAGGTTCGCAGGTCGTCTACAAATTCTTCCAGACTTCCGTGACCTACCCCATCCTCTTCGCCGTCGGCGTGGCTATTACCCCGTGGCACGAACTGGTGGCGGCGTTCACCGTCAGCAACCTGCTGGTGATTGTCAGCACCGTTTCTGCGCTGGTGGCGACCGGCTTCTTCGTCGGCAAAAAGATCGGTATGCATCCGATTGATGTCGCCATCGTCTCCTGCTGCCAGAGCGGGCAGGGCGGTACCGGCGACGTGGCGATCCTGACCGCAGGCAACCGCATGAGCCTGATGCCGTTCGCCCAGATTGCTACCCGTATCGGCGGAGCGATTAACGTCTCTATCTCTCTGCTGATTCTGGGCAACTTCCTCGTTTAAGTTTTCAGGAAAGAACAATGAAACTCGCAAGCTTTTTATACCAGGGAAAACGCAGCTACGGCATCGTCCAGGCCGACGGCGTGATTGATTTAGGCCGCCGTCTCGGCGACCGCTACAGCGACCTCAAGGCGCTGCTGCAGGGCAACGGGCTGGCACAGGCCACCCGCTACCTGAACGACGCGGTGGACGTGCCGATGAGCGCTATCACCTTCTTACCGGTGATTGAGCAGCCGGAAAAAATTCTCTGCGTGGGCATGAACTACGCCGACAAGCGCAAGGAGTTTGACCAGCATAACCCGGCCCCGACGCTGTTTGTCCGCTTCCCGGATTCACAGACCGGCCATAACGAACCGGTGCTGAAGCCGCGCCACTCCAGTGAATTCGACTACGAAGGCGAGCTGGCGGTGATCATCGGCAAAGGTGGGGAGAACATCAGCCGCGACGACGCGCTGCGCCACGTGGCGGGCTACAGCTGCTACATGGACGGCTCCGCCCGTGACTGGCAGCACACCTGGTTTACCGCCGGAAAAAACTGGCGTCAGACCGGTGCGTTTGGCCCCTGGATGGCGACGGCGGATGAGATCCCGGATCCGCACCAGCTGGCAATCCGCACCTGGCTGAACGGCCGCATGGTGCAGGAAGACAACACCAGCAGCATGATCCACAAGGTTGCGGAGCTGATCGAGTACATCAGCACCTTCACCCGCCTCAGCCCGGGCGATGTGATCATCACCGGATCCCCGGGCGGGGTGGGGAAAAAGCGTAACCCGCCGCTGTTTATGAAAGAGGGCGATCGCATTGAGGTGGAGATCGAGCATATCGGTCATCTGAGCAACGTGATCGTAGAAGCGCCCGCCGTCGGGCTTGCGGCAGCACACTGAGTAAAACGGCATGAACAGTCAACCCATCGATTTTCGCCACACTCTGGTGGCGAAGCATCCGGAACGCTTAAGCCAGATCCGCTACCTGCTGGCAGACAGCGGCCTTGGCCTGGACAACGACATCACGCTGTTTGTCGAAGCCTGGTCCGGCTCGCAGCTGGTGGGTTGCGCAGGGCTTGCCGCCAACGTCATCAAATGCGTGGCGGTCAACGAGCAGCTTCGCGGCGAGAACCTCAGCGCGCGGCTGCTGGCTGAGGTGGAAAATGCGGCGCTGGAGCGCGGCCATTTTCATCTCTTCCTCTGCACCCGTCCGTGCAACCGGGAGCGCTTTGCCCGCAGTGGCTTCTGGCCGATTGCCCAGAGCGGAAACAACGCGGTGCTGATGGAGAACACCCCGCAGGGGATCGAACGCTACTGCCGTTCCCTGCGCGCGAAGCGCAAAAGCGGGGAGAACATTGGCGCGATAGTGATGAACGCCAATCCTTTCACCCTCGGCCATCGCCATCTGGTGGAGCAGGCGGCGCAGCAGTGCGATGCGCTGCATCTCTTCGTGGTGCGTGAAGATGCGTCGTTCTTCCCGTTTAGCGCGCGCATTGAGATGGTGCGGGCGGGCGTGGCACAACTGCCGAACGTGGTGGTGCATGAAGGCTCGCAGTACATCATCTCCCGCGCCACCTTCCCGGCCTACTTCCTGAAGGAGACCGGCAAAGTGCAGCAGGCGTGGAGTGAAATCGACGTGCTGATTTTCCGCGACTTTATTGCCCCGGCGCTGGGCATCACTCACCGCTTCATCGGCTCGGAGCCCTTTTGCGATATCACCCGGCAGTACAACCAGACGCTGCACGATCTGCTGGCCTCGCATATTGAGGTGGTGGAAATGCCGCGCATCAAGGCCACCGGCAACGCCATTTCCGCGTCCGAAGTGCGCCGTTTACTCAAGGCACAGCAATTTTCCCGGATCCGGGAGATTGTCCCGGACTCCACCTTCGCGCATCTCGAAACGCATTACCGTGCGAGTGCCGAAGTCGCATAACTACCAGGAATTTATCATGAATATTGTAAGGGAGGCGCTGGCCGGCACGCAGGAGTCCAGCGACCTGATGGTGAAAATCGCTCCCGCTCACGGCGAGCTGGAGATAGTCATCCACAGTGAAGTGATTAAGCAGTTTGGCGAGCAGATTCGCCAAGTGGTCAACGACACATTGCGCGCCATGAACGTGCACCAGGGACTCATCATTATTGAAGATAAAGGGGCGCTGGACTGTGTTATTCGCGCCCGCCTGCAAAGCGCGCTGATGCGTGCCGCCGATGATCAAACCATCAACTGGGGGGCGCTGAAATGAGCAAACTCCGCCGCAGTATGCTGTTCCTGCCGGGCGCCAACGCCGCCATGCTTTCCACCGCCTTTATCTACCGGCCTGATTCCATCATGTTTGACCTGGAAGACGCCGTTGCCCTGCGCGAGAAAGACACCGCGCGCATGCTGGTGTTCCACGCGCTACAGCACCCGATGTATCAGGATATCGAAACCGTGGTGCGCATTAACCCGCTGAGCACGCCGTTTGGCCTGCTGGATCTGGAAGCCGCCGTGCGGGCGGGCGTGGACGTGATTCGCCTGCCGAAAACGGACACCCCGGACGATATCTACGAGCTGGAGGGGCACCTGGCGCGTATTGAACGCGAGTGCGGCCGCGAAGTCGGCTCTACCCGCGTCATGGCGGCGATTGAATCGGCCATTGGCGTGATAAATGCCGTGGCGATTGCCCGCAGCTCCCCGCGCCTCATCGGCATCGCGCTGGCCGCCTTTGATTATGTGATGGATATGCAGACCGAGCGCGGCGACGGCACCGAGCTGTTCTACGCCCGCTGCGCCGTATTGCACGCCGCCCGTGCGGCGGGCATCGACGCCTTCGACGTGGTGTGGTCAGACGTTAACGACGAGGCCGGGTTCCTGCGCGAGGTCGATCTGATCCGCAAGATGGGCTTTAACGGCAAATCGCTGATTAACCCGCGCCAGATTGACCTGCTGCATAACGCTTACGCCCCGACGCAGGAAGAGGTGGAACACGCGAAGCGAGTGATTGAGGCGGCAGAAGAGGGCGAGCGTAACGGCCTGGGCGTGGTGTCGCTCAACGGCAAAATGGTGGATGCACCGATTATTAACCACGCGCAGGTGGTGCTGGAGCGCGCGGCGGCCTCCGGCGTGCGTCGGTAAGGATGACAGAATGAACCAGACTGAACTTCTCCATATGAATTTCCCCCATCTGCGGGGCTTAAAACCGTTTGATACCGCCCACAGCGCGACGCCGTGGCTGGCGGATGCTGACGCGAAGCACAGCCGCAAACTCTGCGCCTCCGTTGAAGAGGCGGTGAAGCGCTGCGGCCTGCAGGACGGGATGACCATCTCTTTCCACCACGCGTTTCGCGAAGGCGACCGGGTGATCAACACCGTCGTGGCGCTGCTGGCGCGAATGGGTTTCAAAAACCTGACGCTGGCCTCCAGCTCGCTGATGACCTGCAATGACGCGCTGATCGAGCATATTGAAAGCGGCGTCATCACCCGGATTTACACCTCCGGAATGCGCGGCAGGCTGGCGGATGCCATCTCCCACGGGCTGATGGACGAGCCGGTGCAAATTCACTCCCACGGCGGGCGCGTAAAGCTCTTGCAGGACGGCGAGCTGAATATCGACGTGGCGTTTCTCGGCGTGCCGTGCAGCGATGAGTTTGGCAACGCCAACGGCACCCACGGTAAATCCTGCTGCGGCTCGCTGGGCTACGCCATGGTGGATGCGCACTTTGCCCGCAAGGTGGTGCTGCTGACCGAAGAACTGGTGCCGTTCCCCAATATGCCTGCCAGCCTGGTGCAGGACCAGGTGGACTACATCGTGCAGGTTGAGAGCGTCGGTGACCCGGCGAAAATCAGCGTTGGCGCGGCGCGCGTCACCAGCAACCCGCGCGAGCTGATGATCGCCCGCTATGCGGCGGACGTGATTGAACATTCCGGCTACTTTAACCCGGGCTTCTCAATGCAGACCGGCTCCGGCGCGGCGGCGACCGCCTGCACGCGTTTTATGGAAGAGAAAATGGAGCGCAGCGGCGTGAAGGCGCGCTTCGCGCTTGGCGGCATCACCGGCAGCCTGGTGGATTTGCACGAGAAGGGGCTCATCGAAAAGCTGCTCGACACCCAGTGCTTTGACGGCCAGGCGGCGGCGTCTCTGGCGCGCAACCCGAACCACGTGGAGATCTCCACCAATGTTTACGCCAACCCCGGCAGCAAGGCGGCAAGCTGCGACCAGCTCGACGTGGTGATCCTCAGCGCCCTCGAAATCGACGTTGATTTCAACGCCAACGTCATCACCGGCTCCGACGGCGTGATGCGCGGCGCGTCCGGCGGACACTGCGACGTGGCCGCTGCGGCGAACCTCACCATCGTCGTTGCGCCGCTGCTGCGCAGCCGCATTCCGACGGTCGTGAAGCGCGTCACCACGCGCCTCACGCCGGGTGAGAGCATCGACGTGCTGGTCACCGATCACGGCATTGCGGTTAACCCGGCGCGCCCGGAGGTGCGTGAGCGGCTGATGGCTGCCGGGCTGAAGATTGTGGATATCAACGCGCTCTATGAACGGGCGATATCGCTGACGGGCGTACCGAAGCCGATTGAGTTTACCGACAAAATCGTCGGGGTGATCCGCTACCGCGACGGCAGCGTGATCGACACAGTGCGACAGGTGAAGGAGTGATTATGACAGTAGCGACACCCGTGCGGACGGGTGTCAGCCTGGACGAACTGCTGGCGGCGAAAGAGCGCCGCGCAGCGCGTCAGGCTGACATGCTTGAGCACTATCAACAACCGGTGATTTCCCTCACGCTGGTCACGCCAGGGGAAATTAAAGACAGCCTGCGCTATCGCAACACCATGGGCGTAGCGCTCCAGACGTGCGACCAGCTGCTATGGGAGAACCGCTGGCAGGTGCTGGACCGTCAGGTGCTGTGGCTTCCGACCGGGCCCGAGGCCCTGTGGTGCGTGGCTCATCCGGCAGCGGAAATTAAAGCGCACTGCGCGGATCTGGAGCAGACGCACCCGCTCGGCAGGCTGTGGGATCTGGATGTTATCTGCCCTCAGCATGGCCACGTCGGGCGTCATTCGCTGGGGGCAAATCTCAGACGCTGCCTGATCTGCGACGAACCTGCGCATGCCTGTTCCCGCTCGCGGAACCATCCCGTTGAGCAGGTGGTTTCCCGGGTGGAGAAGATGATTGATGACTGGTTTGCTCGCGACTAAACCCCGCATTGCGGACGTGCCCGCGCTTGCCGAAGCGGCACTGTGGCAGGAGCTGGAGCTGACGCCCAAACCGGGGCTGGTGGACAAGCTCAATAACGGTTCCCACCGCGATATGGACCACGCGCTGTTTGCCCGCAGCATTGCGGCGATTACGCCGTGGTTTGCGCGTTTTGCCGAGCTGGGTAGTGCGCATGTGGATAAACCTGCTGACGCACAGCTACGGATTATCCGCCCAATGGGGATGGCCTGCGAGCAGGCGATGTACGCCGCGACGAACGGAGTGAACACCCACAAGGGCGGGATTTTTGCCCTGGGTTTACTGTGCTTCGCCGCCGGGCGTGTGAACAATCTTTCTGCGGACAGCCTCTGTTGTGAGGTGGGTAACATCTGCCGCGGGCTGGTGTCGCGAGAGTTGGCCGCGCGCAGCGGGCAGGCGACGGCGGGCGAGCGGCAGTTTCAGCAGTACGGCTTAACCGGCGCGCGCGGTGAGGCGGAAAGCGGCTTTGCCACGGTGCGTAAGGCGTTGGCTCAGTGGAACGGACGGTCGCTTCACAGCCTGCTGTTACGCCTGATGTCAGTCAATCAGGACAGCAATCTGGTGTCGCGCGGTGGCATGGAAGGGCTGCGCTACGTTCAGGACTACGCGCGGGAATTGCTGGCTAACGGCTGGGACCGCGAAGCGTTGCTTAAAATGGATATCGCATTGATAGAACGCAATCTGAGTCCGGGCGGCAGCGCGGATTTGCTGTCGGTGGGGTGGGTGCTGTCTGGAATAAAATAGCCGGGTGGAGGCTTCGCCTTACCCGGCCTACGGTTGGGTTTTGTAGGCCCGGTAAGCGTTAGCGCCACCGGGCACAACACACCAAAGATTAGTGCGCGATCGGCTGCGCACCGTTCGGCACACGCACGTGCTTGTACTTGAACAGCGCGATGAACGCGAAGAACAGCACCAGCGAGTATGCGGCGAAGATCAGCCACACCGGCTGCCAGTTGGTGATGCCGTTGGTGGTGTACATCTCTACCACTTTACCGCTCACCACGCCGCCCAGAATACAGCCGAAGCCGTTGGTCATCATCAGGAACATGCCCTGAGCGCTGGCGCGGATTTCAGGCTTCACTTCTTTTTCCACGAATACGGAACCGGAAATGTTGAAGAAGTCGAAGGCACAACCGTAAACAATCATCGACAGCACCAGCAGTACGGTGCCGAATGCGCTCGGGTCGCCGTAGGCGAACAGACCAAAGCGCAACATCCATGCCGCGATACTGATCAGCATGACGTTCTTGATGCCGTAGCGGCTCAGGAAGAACGGGATGGTCAGGATGAACAGCGTCTCAGAGATCTGAGAGATCGACATCATCACCGACGCATGCTCAACGATAAAGCTTCCGGCAAACAGCGGATTGTTATCGAAGCTGTGCAGGAAGGTGTTGCCGAACATGTTGGTGATCTGCAGCTCTGCGCCCAGCAGCATGGAGAAGATAAAGAAGATCGCCATCCGTTTGTTTTTAAACAGCGCGAACGCGTCCAGACCGAGCATGGTGCTCCAGCTCTGGTTTTTCTGCTGGTTTGAAACCGGAATGGTTGGCAGCGTCAGGGTGAAGATCGCCAGCAGCACGGAGAGCGCGGCACCGATGTAGAGCTGCATATGGCTCAGTTCAAAGCCTGCGAAGCTCACGCCCCACATTGCCATGATAAAGCCGATGGTGCCCCAGATACGGATTGGCGGGAAATCGGTCACGATATCCATCCCGGCAGATTTCAGGCGGTAGTAAGAGATGGTGTTGATCAGCCCAAGCGTTGGCATATAGGCCAGCGAGTTAAGCAGGATCACCATAAACATTGCCCCTGGCGTGGTCACTTCGGCCGCCATAAACAGCGTCCCCGCGCCCACCAGATGGCAAAGCATGTACAGCCATTTCGCACTTAACCATTTATCCGCCACGATACCGAGCAGTGTTGGCATGAAGACCGCCGCGATACCCAGCGAGCTGTAGACGGCACCGATTGACGCACCATCGAACTTGAGCGTCACAAACATATAGGAGCCGAGTGTAGTCAGCCAGCTACCCCACAGGCAGAACTGCAGAAACGACAATATTTTAAGCTGCAGCTTAAGGTTCATGTTACTTTCCTCACAAGTGAGCGGGAGATATGTTGTTTTTGGAACATTCAGGGTTGTTATTTGATGCAATTCTATCAGTTGGCAACGATATGTTTTGTTACCTCCCGCAAAAAAATGCAATCCACATTAATTTGCAGTTTGGATTGTGATGCAAATAACATTTTCGTATGGGTGTTCAAGTCCCCTCTCCCTTTTGGGGAGAGGGTTAGGGTGAGGGGGAGTTTTTTAGCGACGACGATAGTTCTTCTGCGCCGTATTGACCTTATACAGATAGCGGCGGGACTCCGCTGATGGGTGGCGGGTGGTGAGGGTTGAGTAAACATCCCCCGGCGCCATGCTGTTGATGATGTTTGCGGCCTGCACTTTGTCGTTCGAGAAGACGCGCAGCACGCTGCCCGCGCCGCCGTTATAGGCGGTGATTACGGCATAGCGGCGTGAGGTCGGGTTATCGATGCCGCCGAGATAGACATTGTTCAGCATCGCCAGATAGGCCGTGCCGGTATCAATGTTGCTCTGGGGATCGAACAGATAGCTACGGCTCGGCGTGCCGGATTTGCCCTGCGCGCGGAAGACATCTTTACCGGCGCTGTGCTGGACTACCTGCATCAGCCCCAGGGCGTCGGAACGGCTAACTGCGTAAGGGTTGAACGACGATTCGGTCTGCATAATCGCCAGGATCAGCGACTCATCCACGCCGTACTTACGTGATGCCTGACGCACCATGCCAAGATACTTATGCGCACGCTTGTCGAGGTGGTTCGGCACGAGGTTGATGGTGACGCTATAAATTATCTTCAGGCCGTTAGAGCGGCTCTTCAGTCGCGTCTGCAGCAGATAGTCGGCAAATTTCGTGGCGCGACCTTCCCAGCGGATTGGCTGGCCGGTTTGATCGACAACCTGACCGTACAGGAACGGCTCTTTCGAGATGGTGATATCGTCGGCATCGGAGTAGAGATCGATAGATCCCGGGTCGTCACCCATCAGCAGGGTTTTGATAATCGCCTGACGCAGTCGTGCCGCAGGGTCAGTACCCGCGATGGTTTCAATGGTGATCGTACCCTCATCAAAGTTGATGTGGCTACGGGTCAGATAGGCGTCGGTGTACTTAACGTAGTCCTTCGGTCCGGCAATAAGAACTTCGTTAAATCCCCATATGTTTTCGATGTTGTGGGCAAACTGCCCCATCAAAATGTCAAAACCGTTGGTGTCCTTGATCCAGGCTTCGTTGTAATCATCGCCTTTTTTTGACGAACAGGAGACCAGCAACGGCGCAACAAGGGCTAGCGCTAAAAGTTTTTTCATCATTCCGGGCGTGCGTGTTGTGTTTGCTTAGTCGTTGCTATTGCCCGGCGGCGCTTCGCTTGCACGGGCCTACGGTTTTGTAGGCCGGGTAAGCGAAGCGCCACCCGGCAACAGCCGCTCAATATTATTTTTCTGGGGGCGTATAGCCTTCGATGTGCACGTCTTTGCCTTCAAACAGGAAGTTCACCATCTCCTGTTCCAGCAGCTTGCGGTGTTCCGGGTTCATCATGCTGAGCTTTTTCTCGTTAATCAGCATGGTCTGCTTTTTCTGCCACTGTCCCCAGGCTTCTTTGGAGATCTCGTTATAAATGCGTTTACCCAGATCACCCGGATAAAGCTGGAAATCCTGGCCTTCAGCGTCACGCTGCAGGAAAGTACAAAAAATCGTTCTGGCCATACTCATTCCTCTTTTTCTTGTCGATGCTAAACCATTGCACCGGCACGTAATTGCTGTAACAGGCGCTCCACGGGAGCCGCCAGCCCGACTGATGGCGGTTGCGCTAAGTTATACCAGAGAGCGGTGCCTTCATCCATGCACGAGGCAAATGAGGACACGGGAAGCCACATCGGCACAATATCCAGGTGGAAATGGCTGAAGGTATGGCGAAACGCGGTCAGCTGCGTCAGGTTATCGGCAGCAATACCGCGCTGTTTAAGCCATTCACGCAGCAAATCTTCATCTTCAAACTGTGGGAAGCAGTATAGACCGCCCCACAGGCCGCTCGGTGGACGCTGGGCCAGGAACACCTCGTCGCCGTGCTGCATCAGCAGCATGTAACCGGTGCGCTCCGGTAGCGTCTGCTTCGGTTTTTTCCCCGGGTATTGCGACCACGAATGGTTAGCGTAGGCCACGCAGAGAGTATTGAGCGGGCAGAGTTCGCACTTGGGTTTTGAGCGCGTGCAAACCATCGCACCCAGATCCATCATCGCCTGGTTAAAACGTTCGACGCCGTTGGCCGGGGTAACCGCTTCACTGATCTCCCACAGACGTTTCTCAACCTCTTTTTTACCGGGCCAGCCGTCCACGGCATAGCAACGTGCCAGCACGCGCTTCACGTTGCCGTCGAGGATCGGGAAATGCTTACCCAAAGAGAGAGAGAGAATGGCTCCCGCCGTAGAACGCCCGACGCCGGGTAAATCTGCCACTTCATCGAAAGTTTCCGGGAATTTACCGTTGTGGCGCGTGGCGACCTGCTGCGCGGCCTTGTGCAGATTACGCGCGCGGGCGTAATAGCCCAGGCCTGTCCACAGGTGCAATACCTCGTCCAGCGGGGCATTCGCCAGGTCTGTCACCGTCGGGAAGCGTGCCATAAAACGCTCAAAGTATGGGATCACCGTGGCGACCTGCGTTTGTTGCAACATCACTTCGGAGAGCCATACTTTGTAAGGCGTTTTTTCAATTTGCCAGGGCAGGGTTTTACGCCCGTATTTGTCGTACCAGTCCAGCACCTGGGCTGAAAATTGAGAGGCTTGCATGGTCATCGATTCACATAATCAGGGACGCAGATTGCAGCACAGCGTCAATCTGCTGTAAACCGGATCTTTCCCATGCTTGCATAGACGCCTTAACTTTGGATAATGCCCGTTTCCCGAACATTCTCACAAGCAGACAACTCTTTTATGAAAAACGACGTCATTTCACCGGAATTTGATGAAAACGGTCGCCCGCTGCGCCGTATTCGCAGCTTTGTCCGTCGTCAGGGCCGCCTGACAAAAGGGCAGCAACATGCGCTGGACAACTACTGGCCGGTGATGGGCGTTGAGTTCAGCGAGCAGCCGCTGGACTTTGCCGGGCTGTTTGGCCGCGAAGCGCCAGTCACGCTGGAGATTGGTTTTGGTATGGGCACCTCTCTGGTGACCATGGCGCAAGCTCGCCCGGAGCAGAACTTCCTCGGTATTGAAGTGCACTCCCCGGGCGTCGGCGCGTGTCTCGCAACTGCCCATGAAGAGGGTGTAGAGAACCTGCGCGTAATGTGTCATGACGCGGTGGAAGTGCTGCACAAAATGATTCCTGACAATTCTTTAACCATGGTTCAGCTCTTTTTCCCTGACCCGTGGCACAAAGCACGTCATAATAAACGCCGTATCGTTCAGGCACCGTTTGCCGAGCTGGTGAAAAGCAAGCTGAAACTGGGCGGCGTCTTCCATATGGCGACCGACTGGGAACCTTATGCGGAACATATGCTGGAAGTGATGTCGTCTCTGGACGGGTATAAAAACCAGTCTGAAAGCAACGACTATGTTCCGCGTCCGGATTCACGTCCGGTAACGAAATTTGAACAGCGTGGCCATCGTCTTGGTCACGGTGTATGGGACTTAATGTTCGAGAGGGTGAAATAATGGCAAAGAATCGTAGCCGTCGTCTGCGTAAAAAAATGCACATCGAAGAATTCCAGGAAGTGGGTTTCTCCGTTGCGTGGCGTTTCCCGGAAGGCACCAGTGTAGAACAGATCGATCAGGACGTGGATGCCTTCATCAACGACGTGATTGAGCCCAACAAGCTGGCCTTCGACGGTAGCGGTTACCTGGCGTGGGAAGGTCTGATCTGCACCCAGGAAGTGGGTAAATGCACCGAAGAACATCAGGCGCTGGTTCGTAAATGGCTTGAAGACCACAAGCTGGAAGATGTCCGCGTCAGCGAACTTTTCGACGTTTGGTGGGACTAATAAAGCAAGTACGGGGCCAGCATTAGCTGGCCCATTTTGTCTGAGGGAGTGTTTAAGATGCGCAAAACGTTGCTGGCTGTTGCTTTGATGGCAACCGGATTCACCGCCCATGCGGAGTATAAATGTAGCGTCACCCCGCGTGATGACGTGGTGTTAAGCCCGCAAACCGTGCAGGTCAAAGGCGAGAACGGCAATCTGGTGATTACGCCGCAAGGGAACGTCACCTTTAACGGCAAAGAGTACAATCTGACAGCCGCACAGCGTGAGCAGGCGAAAGACTATCAGGCCGATTTGCGTACCGCGCTGCCATGGATTAATGAAGGAGCCCTGACGCGCGTCGAAAAAAGCCGTGTTGCACTGGATAAGATCATTACCAAAGAGGTGGGGGAGAGCAGCAATATGCGCTCCCGCCTGACGAAGCTCGATAAGCAGCTCAAAGAGCAGATGAACCGGATTATCGAGACGCGCTCTGATGGCCTGACGTTCCACTACAAGGCGATTGATCAGGTCCGTGCTGACGGACAGCAGCTGGTGAACCAGGCGATGGGCGGCATCCTGCAGGACAGCATCAACGAGATGGGGGCTAAAGCGGTCCTGAAGGGCGGCGGTAACCCGCTGCAGGGCGTGCTGGGCAGTCTGGGTGGCTTGCAGACCTCAATTCAGAACGAGTGGAAGAACCAGGAAGATGATTTCCAGCAGTTCGGCAAAGACGTGTGTAAACGCGTGGTGTCGCTGGAAGATAGCCGGAAGGCGCTGGTGGGGACGTTGAAGTAATCCTCTGTGCGCTGGGCCCCTCACCCTAACCCTCTCCCCAAAGGGGCGAGGGGATGGTTTGCTCCCTCTCCCTTTCAGGGAGAGGGCCGGGGTGAGGGTTGCAGCATTTGCAGTGTTTCAAGGATCTTTTCTAATACAGCCTCTTCGTTTTTCCAGAGTTCGTTGTTCCAGAAGCGAATGACATACCAGCCCTTTTGGTGTAACCACTTCGACCTTTGACGATCGTATTCCTGATTTTCATCATGCTGTCCGCCATCCAGTTCAATGGCCAGGCGAGCCGCACAGCATGCGAAATCCAGGATGTAGTTTCCTGCCGGATGCTGTCGGCGAAATTTATAATTTTCGAAACGGCGGCTTCGTAATAAATACCAAAGCCGTCTTTCTTCCTTCGTCAGCTCGCGTCTGAGCTGTTTAGCGTATGATCGCGTAATTTCCATCCCCACACTCTGCCAGCTTTTCCTTCAGCCGGCAGAACGGGATGCAAAAACCTGAATTAGCCTTCAGGAATCGTCGGCGAGGAACAGCTCAAGAAGGGAATTTAAGAACAGTTTGCCGTGCTCGGTGATCTGCCAGTAATCTTCACACTCAGTCAGATACCCCTGCGCCAGCGCCTCGTCAATCTGAGGACGAATCACTGACTCCGGCAGACCGGTGTAACGCGCAAATTCCGCGCGCGGCGCGGCTTCCAGCAGGCGGAAGCGGTTCATAAAGAACTCAAACGGTTTATCCGCCGCCTCAACGTCGTGCTGGCGCTCGAGATAACGGCCTTCCATATACCCTCGCGGGTGGCGGGTTTTGGCGGTACGCAGAATGCGACCGTCCGGGAAAGTCACCTTGCCGTGCGCGCCGCAGCCAATTCCCAAGTAGTCGCCAAAACGCCAGTAGTTCAGGTTGTGCTGACACTGATACCCCGGTTTCGCATACGCAGACGTCTCGTACTGCTGATACCCCGCAGCGGTTAACAACTGGTGGCCTTGCTCGAAAATATCCCACAGCGCGTCGTCATCCGGCAGAACCGGAGGACGGGAACCAAACAGCGTGTTGGGCTCAATGGTGAGCTGATACCAGGACAGATGCGGCGGGTTAAGTTCAATCGCCTGGCGCAGATCGTCCAGCGCTTCGTCGAGCGACTGGTCCGGCAGGCCGTGCATCAAATCGAGGTTAAAGCTGCGCAGACCCAGTCCTGTCGCCAGGTTTGCCGCACGCTTTGCTTCCTCAGGACCGTGAATGCGCCCCAGGCGCTTCAGTTTTGGCTCGCTAAAGCTCTGCACGCCGATGGAAATACGGTTCACGCCTGCACGCTGATACTCGACAAAACGATCGGCCTCAACGGTACCGGGGTTGGCTTCCATCGTAATTTCAGCATCCGCGGCCAGGCTCAGGCGCGCACGCACGCCGTCCAGCAGCGTCTGCATCGCCGGGCCTGACAGCAGGCTCGGCGTACCGCCACCAATGAAAATGGTCTTAACTTCACGTCCCTGTGCGTAAGGTACATCGGCGTCCAGGTCAGCCAGCAGATGCGCAACGTAGTCATCGTGCGGCACTTCACCTTTCAGCGCGTGCGAGTTGAAATCGCAGTACGGGCATTTCTGCACGCACCACGGGATGTGAATATAAAGACTCAGAGGTGGCAAATTAGCCATTACGCAGTGCTTCCAGTAACAGTTTCAGTGCGCGCCCACGGTGGGAAATCGCGCTTTTCTCTTCGCGGGTCAGTTCCGCTGCGGTTTTGCCCTCGGACGGGACAAAGAAAATCGGGTCGTAGCCAAAACCGCCGTTGCCCGCAGCTTCACGGGTAATCACGCCCGGCCAGCTACCGTGGCAGACGATCGGCGTCGGGTCCTCTGCGTGACGCAGATAGACCAGCACGCAGTGGAACTGTGCGGTCCGCTGTTCGTCCGGTACGTCTTTCAGGGCAACAAGCAGCTTTTCCAGATTCTGCTGGTCGGTTGCATCAACACCGGAATAACGAGCAGAGTAAATCCCCGGCGCGCCGCCAAGGAAATCGACGGCCAGACCGGAGTCATCGGCAATGGCGGGCAGACCGGTAATCTGCGCGGCATGGCGTGCTTTCAGGATCGCATTTTCAATAAACGTCAGCCCCGTCTCTTCGGCAGAATCTACGCCAAGATCGGTCTGAGCGACCACATCCAGCCCAAAATCATTTAATAGCGAGGCCAACTCGCGCACTTTACCGGCGTTGCCGGTCGCGAGAACAACTTTCTGCATGGTTTAGTCCTGTTCTGTCAAAGCCGCGACTTCCGTCGGGATGGATTGCGGGTTGAGGATTTTTACCTGTTTATGCCGCCCCAGTTCGCCTTTTTCAATGATGACCTGGCTTTTGGCCACGCGAAACTGTTTTGCCAGATATTTGGTCAGATGCGCGTTTGCCTGACCGTCAACCGGCGGGGCGGTGATGGCGACTTTTAACTCGTCGCCATGCAGTCCAACAATACTGTCACGGCTGGCTTTCGGCTGAATATACAGCCGCAAAACCAGCCCGTCAGCGCAGGTGCTTACGGCACTCATAGCGCCATCCACAGCCCCGGCAACAGCATGTCGCCCGTAGACTGCAGCAGTTCAGCGATCCCCATGTTGATCACATAGAGCAGCAGAACCAGAATCATCGGGGAGAAGTCGATGCCGCCCATAGAGGGAAGTAAGTTACGGATCGGACGCAGCAGCGGCTCGGCCAGCTGAATCAGGGCATACTCTACCGGGCTACGCCCCTGGCTCACCCAGCTCATGATGGCCATCACCAGCAGCACCCAGAAAATCAGCAGACCGACGGTTTTGATCAGAATCAGCACGGCGGCAATCCAGATAATCGGCTGGAAGGTGATGACCATAAACAGCACGATGGCTTTGATAACGCTAAGAATAAACGCTACCAGCAGCGAAGCGCTGTCGATGGGACCCATGGCCGGGATAATACGGCGCAGGGGCCCGACAATAGGTTGCGTGATTTTCACGACAAACTGGGAGAACGGATTGTAAAAATCACAACGGGCCCACTGCATCCAGACGCGCAGCAAAAGCGCCATCGTATACAGCTCAATGACCGTTGAGAGCAGGAAAGTCAACGTCTTCATGGCGTTCCTCAGGTTTCCTTATTATTTGGAGTAGTCGCGCGCACCGAAAATGGCGGTACCGATGCGCACCATAGTGCTGCCTGCCGCGATGGCGGCTTCCATATCATCCGACATGCCCAGAGAAAGCGTGTCTACCGTGTCGTAGCGCACTTTAAGCGCCTCAAATGCTACAGCCATTTGCTGTGCCACGGCAAACTGCCTTTCATAACTTGACTCTGGCGCCGGAATAGCCATCAGCCCACGCAGGGTTAAGCGTGGCAGGGCGGCCACGTCTGCGGCCAGCGCATCCAGCTCGCTCATCGCAATGCCAGACTTGCTGTTTTCGTCGCTGATGTTGATTTGTATCAGCACGTTAAGCGCTGGCATCTCTGCCGGGCGTTGTTCGTTCAGGCGTGTGGCAATGCGCAGACGGTCAATCGTATGGCACCAGTCGAAGTGCTCAGCCACCAGACGGCTTTTGTTCGACTGCAGTGGACCAATAAAGTGCCACTGAAGATCCGTATTCCCCTTTTCCCGGAAGTCGCGAATTTTATCCACGCCTTCCTGCACGTAGTTCTCACCAAATGCGCGCTGGCCTGCATCAATCGCTTCTGCGATGGCGCTCGCAGGCTTGGTTTTGCTGACTGCAAGGAGCGTAATTTCTTCTGAAGCACGGCCGCAACGCGTTGCGGCAGCTGAGATTTTGTCCCGGACCTGTGCCAGGTTATGCGCAATGTCGTTCATTTTCCGAGGAGTAGTATATGGATGTGGAAGAAATGGTGGCCCTTAGTGTAAAGCATAACGTCTCCGATCTACACCTGTGCAGTGATTCGCCACCCCGCTGGCGCCGGTCAGGACGCCTTGAACCCGCGCCGTTTCCGCCGCCAGATGTCGGGGCGTTATTAAAAGCGTGGCTGAATGATGAGCAGCAGGGAAGCTGGTGGGCTCACGGTCAGGTCGATTTTGCCGTGACGGTGGCAGAAGGCCAGCGTCTGCGCGGGAGTGCGTTTAAGCAGATTAACGGGGTGTCCATCGCCCTGCGGTTGCTGCCACGCACCTGTTCGCCACTCTCTTCGCTGGGCGTGCCGCGTGCCATTCCGGAACTGTTATCCAGTGACAACGGGTTGATTCTGGTGACGGGGGCGACCGGCAGCGGCAAATCCACCACTCTGGCGGCGATGGTCGATTTTCTCAACCACCATACTGACGGGCATATCCTCACGCTTGAAGATCCGGTGGAGTATCTGTACCGGAGCGAACGCTGCCTGATTCAGCAGCGGGAAATAGGTCAGCACTGCCCGTCTTTTGTCGAGGCGCTGCGCGGAGCGTTACGCGAGGATCCAGATGTGATTTTGCTGGGGGAGCTGCGTGATGCAGAGACGATCCGTCTCGCGTTGACGGCGGCGGAGACCGGGCATCTGGTGCTGGCGACACTGCATACGCGGGGTGCCTCGCAGGCCATTGAGCGGCTGGTGGACACCTTCCCGGCGCAGGAGAAAGACCCGGTACGTAACCAGCTGGCCGGTAGCCTGCGTGCGGTGCTGGCACAGAGGCTGCTTCCCGACCTGCAGGGTGGGCGTGTCGCGCTGTATGAACTGCTGGTGAATACCCCGGCGGCGGCAAATCTGATTCGTGAAGGAAAAACGTGGCAACTGCCCGGTATCATTCAAACAGGCCAGCAGGCGGGAATGCAGAACTTTGATCAAAGCGTGGCGGAGAGACGGGCGCAGGGGCGGCTATAGGCCCCTGAGATTAATAGCCCTGTTCGAAATAGCTTTCGAGGATGATGACGGCAGAGGCGGAGTCTACGCTGCCTTTGTTGAGCGCCCGGAAGCCGCCGTGCTCAAACAGGCCAGCACGCGCTTCGACGGTGCTAAGACGCTCGTCGTGAAGCTTCACGGAGACGCCAAAGCGGCCATGGATTTTATTGGCGAACTTACGTGCGCGGGCGGTAAGGGGTTGTTCGGTGCCGTCCATATTCAGCGGCAGCCCAACGATAACATCATCCGGTTGCCACTCTTTCAGCAGACGTTCGATAAGATTCCAGTCAGGCGTGCCGTCGTTGGCCTTCAGGGCCGTGAGTGGACGCGCGGTACCGGTGATGCGCTGACCCACAGCGACGCCAATGCTTTTGGTACCAAAATCAAAGGCCAAAAGTGTTCCGCTCATCAGGCGTGCCCCGCGACACCAGGCATGGTCAGAATATCAATGCCAATCAGTTTTGCCGCATCGCGCCAGCGATCGGCTATCGGGGTTTTAAACAGAATATTCATGTCCGCTGGTGCGGTAAGCCAGGCGTTATCGAGGATTTCCTGCTCAAGCTGGCCTTTCTCCCACGACGAGTAACCCAGCGCCACCAGCACTTCGGAAGGCTGTTCTGCGGTACCCAGCGTTTCGAGCACGTCGCGCGAGGTGGTGATCACGGTGTTATCGGAGATGCGGATACTGGAAGAGAATACCGGCGGGGTATGCAGGATAAAGCCGCGATCTTCTGCAAGTGGTCCACCCAGCATCACCGGCTTATCAAGCCGGATCTCCGGCAGTCGTGCTTCAGCCGGGATTTTCAGCTTGTCCAGAATCCCTTCAACCTGCAGGTTTTCCAGCGGCTTATTGATGATAATGCCCATCGCGCCGTCTTCATTGTATTCACAAATATAAACCACGGCGCGGCGAAAAATCGGATCCTGGAGAGCAGGCATGGCAATAAGAAAGTGATGCTGTAAATTCATTGTCAGAGGTACTGTTTCCTGGTTTAAAAAGCGACAGCGCCCAGTATGGGGATAAAGCCGGGCGCTGTCACAGATTATTTCTGTAAACGTTTTTCGATAGCGTCCATCAGCATTCCGGTGATCGAGATCGGGAACTCCGCTTCGATTTCGCGAATGCAGGTTGGGCTGGTGACGTTCACTTCCGTCAGGCGATCGCCAATGATGTCCAGGCCAACAAAGATCAGGCCTTTGGCTTTAAGCGTTGGGCCAACGCGGCGGGCAATTTCCCAGTCGCTTTCGGTCAACGGGCGCGGCTCACCGCGTCCACCGGCCGCCAGGTTACCGCGCGTTTCGCCACCCTGTGGGATACGTGCCAGGCAGTAAGGTACGGGTTCGCCATCCACGACCAGAACGCGTTTGTCGCCATCTTTAATGGCGGGCAAATAGTTCTGGGCCATGCAGTAGCGGGTACCCAGTTCGGTCAGGGTTTCGGCAATCACCCCAATGTTCGGGTCGCCTTCCTTCACGCGGAAAATAGACGCGCCGCCCATGCCGTCCAGCGGCTTCATGATGATATCGCCGTGTTTTTGCCAGAATTCCTTCAGCTGAGCTTTACTGCGGGTCACCAGCGTTTCAGGCGTCAGGTCTGAGAACCAGGCGGTATAAAGCTTCTCGTTGCAGTCGCGCAGGCTCTGCGGCTTATTGACGATCAGCGTCCCTTTCTCTTCGGCACGCTCAAGGATATAGGTGGAGTAGATGTATTCGGTGTCGAACGGCGGATCTTTACGCATCAGAATAACGTTGAGATCGGCCAGGGCAATATCCTGCTCGGTGCCAAACTCGTACCATTTGTCGTAGTTCTGCTCGACGTTAACGATGCGGGTACGCGCGCGGGCTTCACCGTTGATCAGGTAAAGATCGTTCATCTCCATATAGTGGAGCTCATAGCCGCGACGCTGCGCTTCCAGCAACATAGCGAAGCTGGAATCTTTCTTGATGTTAATGTTTGCGATGGGGTCCATCACGATGCCGAGCTTAATCATGTTCTTCTCCGTTTATACTTCAACCCAGATCGCCAAACCGTACCTGTAGCGCGGTAATGGCCGTGAGTGCCGTTGTCTCAGTGCGCAGAACGCGAGGTCCCAACAGAATATCAGTAAACTGGTAACGCGCCGTCATCGCAATTTCTTCCGCCGACAGGCCGCCTTCGGGGCCAATCAGCAGGCGTACACGTTCAACGGGCAGCGGCAGCGTATTAATGCTGGCGCTGGCGCGCGGATGAAGATTGAGCTTCAGTCCGCTCTCCTCTTCGGCACACCAGTCCTCCAGGTCCATTGCCGGGCGGATCTCCGGTATGCGGTTGCGGCCGCTCTGTTCACACGCCGCAATGGCAATTTTCTGCCACTGCTGGATCTTTTTGTTCAGACGTTCCGCATCCAGTTTAACGCCACAGCGCTCGGAAAAAAGTGGCGTAATGAGGCTTACACCCAGCTCAATGGATTTTTGAATGGTGAATTCCATCTTTTCCCCGCGCGACATCACCTGGCCCAGGTGGATGTGCAGCGGCGATTCACGATCGTCCACTTCACCGCGCAACACATTCACATGCACGCTTTTTTTATCCGCCCGGGTGATTTCCGCCTCGAAAACCTGATTAGAGCCGTCGAAAAGCTGTATTGCCTGGCCAGCCCCCATGCGCAGCACGCGGCCAACGTGGTTGGCGGCGTCGTCAGACAGGGCGATTTCGCGACCTGCGGTAATCAGTTCAGGGTGGTAAATGCGAGGAATGCGCATAGTCAGAAATTCCATATGTCATGCGAGATAAGCGAATTGCCGTAGTGTAGGTTAGCTCTTTTGCGCCTGGCAAGCCCGCTGGACGTACGGGTTATGATTCCCCTGGACTCTGGCGATGCGTTCGTCGCGCTGACATTCCCACTCAGTCACCGGATATTGCTTATCCCACGCATTGAACAGCTGCGTCTGCTGACGGGAGAGGTTGAGGTCGTAGCGGTCACGCATGTAGAAGTAGGTGCGGGCGATGCTGCCGCGCGCGCGGGCAGGCGGCTCGGCGACTTTTTCTTTAAAATCCACCTTCATGCCGCACTGGCCATATTGGCCTTCGCCACCGTTCCACTGGCTGTACATAAAGTTGCCGCGGTCACCGTTCACTTCACCCACGGCGGGCTGCAGGTTATGCATATCGCTTTCCATCTGGCGGTAGACAGGATCTTTAGAACAGTTTTTACGACCGCCATCCTGCCAGCACTGGCGCTGGTGGCCAAACTGCCATGCCGGAACGACATGTTCCCATTCGATGCGGCTGGCGCGGTTTTCGTTTTTACGCACCTTATAGCCGCAGGACTCCAGGTCCACGACCCCTTTTTTACCCTGCCAGTTAATTTTACAGCCGCAGTAGAAATCGCCCGGCACATCGGCGTTCACCTTCACGCCTGCTGCCTTGGCCTGGGAAAAACTGTTGATACCATCGGCCAGAGCATGGCCTGAGAACGCTGTCGTCAGAAAGGCGACCGCGAGAGAAAAATTACGGGACATCTTACACTCCGTGTCAAAACGAGCCCGCAACGTAACGAATGTTTTTCCTGTATGCAATCAGTCAGATCAGGAAAGTTCCTGAATGTTCAAATGATTACTCCGCAATCAGCGGTTCGCCGCATTTGACGCAGCGGTAGGTCGCCTCGCCGCGGACCACGCGATTATGGCGGCGGACGGTAAGCTGATGCTGCTGACACTGGCAGCGGTAGGGGAACGTATTGCGACGTACAGATTCCAGCTCGAACTGATGAGTTCTGCGCGCCGGAACGCCCAGTACTGCCTCCATCATCCACTTCCACTCTTTTCCGTGCGGCGCGACGCGACCAAAATGTTTCCACACCAGGAGGTGAGCCAGCTCATGCGGCACCACTTCCTCAATAAACGCCTGCTGGTTTTCCATCATCAACACCGGGTTCAGGCGGATCTCATACGATTCCAGCCAGGCAGTACCCGCCGCGGTGCCACGCTGCTGATAGACCAGCTTCGGTTCAGGGTAATTCCGACCGAGCTTCAGGTTCGCCTGGGCGAGTTTTTCCCGCAGGCTGCGCATAACGGCTTGCTGAAGGGCGATGGGGAGACGGGGAGCTTTCATAGGGGCAGAGCATAAAGCGCGAAGCGGGGAGGCGCAAGAGGCGCCTCCCGCAAGAGGATTAGTCGTGTGCGCCGATTTCGCGCAGTGGACGACCTTTCATCAGGTTACGTTCAATATGTTCCAGTGAAACATGTTTGGTTTCTGGAACCAGCCAGATGGTCAACACAATAAAGAAGATGTTCAGACCGGCGTAGACCCAGAAGGTGTTGGCATTGCCCAGGGTATTGAGCATGGTCAGGAACGTCGCGCCGACGATCATGTTGGCAATCCAGTTGGTTGCAGTTGAGCAGGTGATACCAAAATCACGCCCTTTCAGCGGCTGGATCTCAGAACACAGTACCCAAATCAGCGGACCGGCGCTCATCGCGAACCCGACGATAAACATCAGCAGCATGCCTACCGCAAAATACTGTGCGGTTGGGGAGTGGATGCCGACGTGCATCATGGTGCCCAGCACGCCCATACCGATCGCCATGACCAGGAAGCCCAGCGTCAGGGTAGGTTTACGTCCCCAGCGGTCCACCAGGCCGATCGCGATAAAGGTCGCCAGCACGTTGGTCAGGCCGACGATGACGGTGCCCCACATCTGCTCGGTGGTGTTGGTATAACCCGCCAGCTCAAAGATTTTTGGCGCGTAATACATGATGACGTTCATCCCGGTGAACTGTTGCATCACCTGCAGCAGCACGCCGAGGAATACTGCGCGACGGAAGTTGCTGTTCTCTTTAAACAGCGCCCAGCCAGATTGCTTCACCTTCAGGCTTTCGCGGATCTCTTCCAGCTCGTTTTTCGCCTCCGCACTGGTGTCGCGCAGGCGCAGCAGCACCCGTTCGGCATCAACGAAGCGGCGCTTTGCGGCAAACCAGCGTGGGCTGTCCGGCAGGAAGAAGACGCCAATCAGCAGCAAAATGGCCGGGATGATGATCACGCCAAGCATCCAGCGCCATGCCCCGCTGTAGCTGAACGCGGTATCGGAAAGATAAGCCCCGAGAATACCGATGGTAATCATCAGCTGGTACATCGAAATCATACTGCCGCGAATTTTCTCTGGCGCAATTTCAGAGAGATAGAGCGGGGCGGTGTAGGACGCGACGCCGACGGCCAGCCCCAGCAGTACGCGGGAAAGAATAAGCACTTCAACGTTAGGGGCGGCAGCAGAGAAGAGTGAACCGGCGACGAAGAGAATGGCACCAATCATTAGGCTCTTTTTACGTCCGAGCTTGAAGGAGAGCCAGCCGCTGCCGACAGCACCAACCGCTGCGCCAAACATCATCGAGCTGACCACCCATTCCTGGGTATGCGCGTTAATCTGGAATTCGTCTGCGATGAAGGGAAGGGCGCCAGCAATCACGCCGATATCCAGGCCAAAAAGTAAACCTGCCAGGGCGGCGAGGAAGCAGACGAAGAATGTCATCGCCTTGTTGGACGTACGCCCCTGTTTTTTATTGTCAGGCATTATGCCCTCCAGTTGGGTTATCAGTTTTATTGATGTTAAGGGTAGGTGAGTGACCCGTAAAAATATGTGAGATTAATCACATTGGTGTAATCGGTTACACTGGTGTGTAACCGTAAAAATTATTAAAGCTTTGAAAATATAGAGGTAAATGAGGTGATATGCATCGCGAAAGAATACATTTCAGACTTAACTGAAAGGAAATGTAACAGCACAAGAAATGCCATCACGCAAAGAGATTATTCCGAAAGCGAGGTGCATGGAGTTGTGTGTAAGCGGTTCCAAACAAAAAAAAGCCAGCATACTTGAGTATACAGTTAATAGGGTGTTTATTGATTGTGACTTGAAAATAATGATTACATATTAATGTTTTGGCCTACATCTTAAGATGTACACACTGTGTATAGCGGTGTGTACGATTTTCTTCCTAAAAATTTCAAAGGTGGCGGTCCTGCTGCCTCATACACCTTACTATTGTGTCTTAATAATGTAGCTATTCACATTCAAGCTAAATGAATATCATTATTATTAGGCGACAATAACTCAGTCCGACGTGTTGCCTAATAATGATTTTTTATATGCATATCTCCCTCAAATTTTCTGCTCTATTGCTCGCAATTCTTCATCACATTTATTCAGATCCCATGCGTAAAATGCACTCAGGTCACTAAACAGGCATCCCTCGTCTACTCATCAGTTGATATTGATATGAAGTGTTTCGACAGATACTCCAGGCGCTGAGATGTAAAGGACTCGCAGGATCTGCATTTTTATCCTGTCGGCTGTTTACCTCGAACCGGAGCACCACATATAATTATCGCTTTGTTACATCAGATGCACCCCTCTGCTCTTTCTCAGCCTGTGAATCTTTACAGGGGGCCGGTAGTTGCCGGACAGGGAAAGGAATAATTTCTCTTTAAGGATTTTATCGAATGCTGTTCGATACAGAGAAAATCAAAGAGCTGCTTCGGGAATCTCCCGGCCTGACAGGCAAACAGATAGCTAAAACTCTCGGATATGCTGACAAGTCAGCCCTGAATTCATTTTTATATAGCCATGCAGAGGGACTCAAACGGGTCGAATGGAAATGGTATGTTGACGATGAATATGTTCTGGTTCTGGATGGCGACGCTTGGATCGATGAAAATATTTTTGAAGCTAACTTATCAGCTTCGGGATGTCTGTTGAGCGCCTCTGCGCGCAGATGCAGCATAAGCTTCCCGGAAAGTTGCTCTATTTTATTGGCGGCTGGAGCAAGGATAATTGCATTGGCAAATCAGGCTGCATATTCTGGAAAATCCATAGAACTCGATTTTAGCAAATGCCCTTCTGCGAAAAACTACCTGAACCGGTTAGGTTTTTTTGATCATTTGCATCCTGATGTGTTAGTCAAGCCTGAGAGACCAACGAATTCAAGGGCACAACGCTATCAGGGAAACAGTGACAATCTGGTTGAGATAGCCTCTATAGACCTTGATGATTTTGATAACTCTATCCCTGTAAAGTTAACTAAGAAGTTTGTAGTCCATGCCGGCCAAAAGTACTACATGGCGGTGTTCACCATATTTTCAGAGCTGATTGGTAATGTCCGGGATCACAGTGAGAGCCCGATTCCTGGGTTTGCAGCGTTACAGTTATATAAAGGTAAGCGGCGCCACATTCAGACCGTCATTTCAGATAGTGGTTTGGGTATTGCCACGACATTGAAACGTAATCTTAAAAAACATTATCCTGAAATTTTCGAGGAACTGGAGTCATCAGGCGAAGATGCTGATTTATTCTTGGTTACCCATGCGCTTAAAAATGGTGGGTTGAGCCAATTTGGGTCTGCACCTGACGAGGCAGCTCGGGGACTGGGTCTGAAGCGTTCTCAGGATCTGGCCGCAAAATATGATGCTGTTGTTCTTGTCCGACAACCTGACTTTGAGTTGAGAATTACCTACAAGAATGGTGTTATAACTGAAATTACCAGCAAAAAAAGGCTCGCGTTGATTAAGGGCACACAAGTTTGCTTTGATTTTTTCCTGGGCTATGATTAGTATCATCTCCTTAAATTAACCATAAGAAGCAGGATTGTATGAAAGTCAAACTGCTGGAACTCACTGAAAACAATAACCATCCATTTGGAAATGTTTTGGGGCGGGAAGTGTTTAAGCGACTTCAAAATGTCGTTGACTCAAACCCTGGCTGCAAGTCTTTTGAAATCTCTCTTGAAGGAATTGTGGCTACCGATTCCTCTTTTCCACGTGAAAGTGTCATTGCGCTTGCAAAGCAGCTTTGTGGGGAAAAGTATTTCTTTATCACCGATGTCAGCTCAACAGATCTCATCGATAACTGGGACTATGCTGCCATTGCAAAGCAACAGTCTATGATAGTGGTTTTGGCTGGCGGAGTGCGGGTTATTGGCCCTGAAGCGAAAAGCTCGACAAAGGCGTTGCTTGACGTCGTGTTAGGACGTAATGGCGTTAGTACGGCAAATGTCGCTAAGTCTCTCAACATATCAGTTCAAAATGCGAGCACAAGGCTTAAAAAACTTTCCAGTGAAGGGGTTATCATGAGGTCTGAAGTGTCCTCACCAACAGGAGGCATTGAGTTTATATACTCCGGTCCAAATATTTCCGCTTAAACAGCTTGATTTAACCAGATTGCTGCATGTATAGTTTTCGCAGTGGTTCAGTTTTTTTCTGACACCTGGTTAAACAGCTTTATTTAATGAGATTCTGAAGCGCTACTGCTGAAGAACTCCTGGAGATATTTATGCAAGAGATTCGTTCCCAATACCCCCACGACCACTTCATTGAGGTGGCAGATGAACATCTCGTTTTCCGTCAGGTCGCGCTTGAGGACCGTACACCAAACGGTTCACAGATTTCTGCTGCATCAGGTTTTAAACCAGATCAAATGCCTGTTGTCCTGATGTTTCTTCCGAATGGTTCACTGGAAGATATCCGTCCTGATGAAGTTGTCCATCTTGGCTCTGATGTTCGCCGTTTCATCGTTATTGAATCAGATCGCACGTATTTTTTTACAATTGACGGGGCACGTCTTGAGTGGCCATGCCGCTTAATCACTGGTTATAACGTCCGTAAGCTCGGAAACATTGACGACAATAAAAAACTTCTTCTTGAACGTGAAGACGAAGCCGATCTTGAAATACAAAATGACCAGATTATCGATCTGGATGGTGATGGGATTGAGCATTTCATCAGCAGAAAGGCAACGTGGAAGCTGAATGTTCAGGGTAAGGAATTTACTTTTGATACCCCGACCGTTGTCATCCGGGATGCTGTTATCCGGGCAGGGCTGAATCCCAATCAGGCATGGCATATCTTTCTCAAAGTTGAAGGGCAGCCAAAAGTTGAGAAGAATATTGATGATATCATCGATTTGCGCACGCCCGGGATAGAGAAACTGCGACTTACGCCGAAAGATGTGAACAATGGCGAAGAGTCCCCTGCCAAGCGCCGTGAGTTCAGTCTTCTGCCCAGTGATGAGCGCTATCTTAACGAAATGGGGTATTTTTGGGAGACCAGCCTGAACGGCAATGCACGATGGCTGATTATTCACGGTTTTGAGGTGCCGGAAGGATATAATCATCAACAGGTAAATCTGGCACTGTCGATAACATCTGGCTATCCCGTAAACATGTTGGATATGTTTTATGTCTATCCACCATTGGCTCGGGTCAATGGCGTCAACATTCCGGCTACGGAAGCTACGGCGGTTATTGATAGTGTTGCGTATCAGCGATGGTCTCGCCATCGCTCATGGGATCCTGAGACCGATTCAGTTATTTCTCAACTGGCCATGGCTGATGGTTGTCTGCAAAAGGAGGTGGAGCAATGAGCCACGGAAGTCGTCTAATCTTAACTCAGGAACTCCATACTTCTCTGAAGAAACATCTTTTTCCAGGAGACGGAAAAGAGGCGGCTGCAATCCTGGTGTGTAACCGTTATGAAGGAGTTCGTCTGAAGCTCATGGCAAAGGAGCTAATTCCGGTTCCATATGAAGAGTGCGTATCCAGGACGAGTGACTTTATATCATGGCCTGGTAGCTATCTGGAGAAAGCCATTGATGCCGCTGAAGAAACTTTAATGACAGTTATTCTTGTACATTCACATCCCGGCGGTTTGCTTGAATTCTCGGATACGGATGATGCAAGTGATGCTCAGACGATGCTTTCTCTTTATCAGGGCGTTGACACTGTTCATGGTTCAGCAATTATGGTCTCTGAAGGAAGCATGCGTGCACGGCTCTATCGTAAGGGGAAATACGCTGAGAATGTGGATTTAGTAACTGTCGCAGGTGATGATATTCACTACTGGTGGGATGGTATTTATGAGTTAAGCCAGCAACCGATAGCTTTTACA
Source organism: Enterobacter cloacae complex sp. IR5458 (assembly GCF_049238025.1). Taxonomy (NCBI): domain Bacteria; kingdom Pseudomonadati; phylum Pseudomonadota; class Gammaproteobacteria; order Enterobacterales; family Enterobacteriaceae; genus Enterobacter; species Enterobacter cloacae complex sp. IR5458. The sequence goes on along the minus strand of NZ_JBMKIF010000014.1, from coordinate 2,310 downwards.
TCGGGTATGACTGACACCTTTAACAAACTTACCGCAGCTATCATTGGTGTATCTGGCACAGGTTCAATTGTGGCCGAACAGGTTGCCCGGCTAGGATTTGGGGAAATAGTTCTTATTGATCATGATCATATTGAAAAGAAAAATCTGAACAGGATCCTGAACTCGACTCTTGATGATGCCCTGAGCGGCCGGTCGAAGGTTGATATGTTTGCGCAAGCTATTCGCAATATACGAGGAAAAGATATTGCCCAACCCATTCAGGACACCATCTTCTCGCGAGAAGCCGTTCTGTCAGCGGCAAATGCAGATGTGATTTTTTGCTGTGTTGATACTTTCCAGGCTCGGATGATTGCAGATCGCATTGCTTCGTCATTTTTAATCCCACTGCTTGATGTGGGTGTAAAAATACCAACGCATGTTGATCCTGAGGATGGAAGAAAAATTACGGATGTCACGGGACGGATAGACTATGTAAAACCCGGTGGCTCTACGTTATCTGATCGGCATGTATACACCCCGGAGCTTATCTACCGTGAAAACCTGAGCGAAGAAGAGTATGACGAGCAAGTCGAAAGAGGTTACATCACAGGGCTACAGGAAGAGGCTCCAGCTGTAATAACACTGAACATGAGGGCAGCGGCAGCATGTGTACTGGAATATATCGCCAGATGTTTCCCTTTTCGTGAATACCCTAACAAGGGATATGCGCGAACGTTGTTCAGTCTTTCTGGCGTTGAAGAGGACTATATCGATGAAGATGCAATTGCCAGGGCTCCCAATCCCCGTATAGCCGCTGGCAGGAAAGAACCACTTTTGGGTATTCCTGAACTGGGAGATATGTAATGTCTTTTTTCAACAAGGTTCTTTATTATTTTCTACGCAAGTTTGAATATTTACTTCCGGCAAGGCAACTGATCATCGTTAATGAGGATTCATTACCGGATAAGATGCCTCTTCGTTCCATAATTCTCGCCAGAGAGGGCACGGAGGATTGGTGTATTGGATTTAAGTGTCCCTGTGGATGTGAGCGAACCATTGAGTTACTGGTTATAGAAGAAGCCAACCCCAGATGGGATTATGCTCTTGACGATAACAGTTTACCTTCCCTGTATCCTTCTGTATGGCTAAAAGATGGTTGTCAATCTCATTTCTGGATAAAAAAAGGAAGAGTTATTTGGGTTTGATTTCTAACTTTTGAAAGGAAATGGCAAATTATCCAGATAATAAAAAACAGAGCCTGTTCATGTACTTGTGAGTAGTTTTTCACTTAGGGACACCCTGAGCAAAAACAATTTGCAGGTTTAATCAGGTCTGAACAGCCAGTTTCAAAGCGATTCATTTCAATCATGTATTTGTAAATCTCATGACGAGACTCTGAATTTAATTTAGAGAGTCTTTTAATGTTTATTTTGTAAATTATTGGATGGTGTTTTAAATATAATAAATTGCTTTCTATCAGAGAACTTATCTGTCTATCCATAGGGGAAGTGCTTCGTCGTTACGCCGGTCACAGCGCTTGCCCTGCTAACCGGCAGAAAGTTTAACTGGTAGTGAGAACTGCCCACGCGATACGCACAAGGCGCGGCTGACTTGCGCTATTCTCCATCCTTAGGCAACAAGGACGCAGGCGCTATCCATTTTCACGAGTGATCGCACTCCACGCCTTCTTTCAGGACCTCTTCCTCCATACAGCTTAAGTTCTCGCAAACGAACGATTCACCTTTAGAGATCCTGCAACATACTCATAATGTTCTCTGAGTCGAGCATCATGCAGAAAGCCCTTTCAATAAGGGTTTAAGCGCTACTACATGTTTGTTTAACAATCTATAGTTTGTATTCTTGTTTTAACACCCTGTACGTTGTTAAATGAGACTCCAGAAGCATGTTTCAGACGCAACAACGCGTGGTTATCTCAAAATGAATAAAGCCTATCCGATAAAGCATCTTGATCATTTACGTCCAATATTGATTGGTTTTCGCAAAGTTAATGGACTCACACAGAAAGCTATTTCAGAGCGATTAGGAGTGTCACAGCAAGCTTATGCACGTTTCGAATCCAATCCATCGAGTGCCAGTTTTGAAAGGCTATTCAGAGTGTTTACTGTTTTAGGGATTGAGCTTTCCTTATCTTCGAACAAACCTTCAACTCCAGCTTCCTCAACAGAAGAGAAAGACAAATATGAAGTGGTCAACAAAAACTGGCCACCGCGTTAGAGTTTTTCCAGTATCGGTTTTCTGATTCGTTTGGCGTTAACCCACCATTATATTCGTGCGGTCTTAGTGCGCTGTAATATCCAACGATATAGTCCG